>NZ_JBHWDU010000032.1:0-82082 GCF_042734825.1 Kitasatospora sp. NPDC059648
CGCCCGGAGCTGACCGAGGCCGCCATCGTGGTCTCCGGCGGCCGCGGCGTCGGTGCCGCCGAGGGCTTCGGCGTGGTCGAGGAGCTCGCGGACGCACTGGGCGCGGCCGTCGGCGCCTCGCGCGCCGCCGTCGACGCCGGCTGGTACCCGCACAGCAACCAGGTCGGCCAGACCGGCAAGCAGGTCTCCCCGCAGCTCTACATCGCGGCGGGCATCTCCGGTGCCATCCAGCACCGGGCCGGCATGCAGACCTCGAAGACCATCGTGGCCGTCAACAAGGACCCCGAGGCCCCGATCTTCGAGCTGGTCGACTACGGCGTGGTCGGCGACCTCTTCCAGGTGCTGCCGCAGCTCACCACCGAGGTGAAGGCCCGCAAGGGCTGATCCGAGCGGTCCCATGGACCGGAGGGCGTGGCGCCGGGTGCTCGGTGCCACGCCCTCCGCCGTTTCCGCCCCCCGTGCGGGAGACGGCGCCGCGCCGGCCCGTAGAGTCGGCCCGACGGCGGCCGGGCGCGGGAGCCCGCGGCGCGACCAGGGCGAGGACGAGGGCGAGGACGGAAGCATGGCACTGCTGACGGGGCTTCAGGGCGACCACGGTGACGCGGCGGACGCGCTGCGGATCGACGGCCGGGCGCTCTCCCGGGAGGAGTTGCTCGGCGCGGCGACCGCGGTGGCCGACCGGGTGGCCGGGGCTCCCGCGCTCGCCGTGCTCGCCCGGCCCACCGTGGAGACGGTCACCGCCGTGGTCGGCGGTCTGCTGGCCGGCGTCCCGGTGGTGCCGCTGCCGCCCGACTCGGGCCCCAAGGAGCGCGAGCACATCCTGCGCGATTCGGGCGCGGCGCTGCTGGCCCACGCGGCCGGGGAGGCCGCGCCCGACGGCGTGTCGATGGTGGCCCTGCCCGTCGACACCGCCGAGCGTTCGTCGACCACGTACGCCGAGCCGGCCTCCGACGCCACCGGCTTCGTGCTCTACACCTCGGGCACCACCGGCGCGCCCAAGGGTGCGGTGATCCGGCGCGCGGCGATCGCCGCCGACCTGGACGCCCTCGCCGCCGCATGGCAGTGGACCGCAGAGGACACCCTCGTCCACGGGCTACCGCTGTTCCACGTGCACGGACTGCTGCTCGGGGTGCTCGGCGCCCTGCGCACCGGCAGTCGGCTGGTGCACACCGGCCGGCCCACCCCGGCGGGGTACGCGGCGGCGGGCGGCAGCCTGTACTTCGGCGTGCCCACGGTCTGGTCCCGGCTGGCGGCGGATCAGGAGGCGGCCGGGCGGCTGTCCTCGGCCCGACTGCTGGTCTCCGGCAGCGCGCCGCTGCCCGTACCGGTCTTCGAGAAGCTGACGGCGCTCACCGGGCACGCCCCGATCGAGCGTTACGGGATGACCGAGTCGCTGATCACCGTCAGCACCCGGGCGGACGGCGAGCGGCGGCCCGGCAGCGTCGGGCTACCGCTGGAGGGAGTTCGCACCCGGCTGGTCGGCGAGGACGGCGAGCCGGTGCCGTACGACGGGGAGAGCGTCGGTGAGCTGCAGGTCTGCGGCCCCACGCTGTTCAGCGGCTACCTCAACCGGCCGGACGCCGACGCCGAGAGCTGGACGGCGGACGGCTGGTTCCGCACCGGGGACGTCGCGGTGATCGGGGCGGACGGCTTCCACCGGATCGTCGGCCGCGCCTCGGTGGACCTGATCAAGAGCGGCGGTTACCGGATCGGCGCGGGCGAGGTGGAGGCGGCGCTGCGCGACCACCCGGCGGTCGCCGACGCGGCGGTGGTCGGCGCACCGGACGAGGACCTCGGACAGGCGATCGTCGCGTACGTCATCCCGGACGGCGCCGTGACGGGGGAACAGCTGACGGCCTTTGTGGCGGAGCGGCTCTCGGTGCACAAGCGGCCGCGCCGGGTGGTGCTCGTGCCCGAACTGCCCAGGAACGCCCTGGGGAAGGTGCTGAAGAAGCAGTTGCTGGCGGAGACAGAGGGCCGCTGATGAGGGGGCGTCGGAGGAGCGTCCTCAGCTGACGGGTATTCACCCTGATGCACCGTCGGCGGTCCGCCCGGTTACCTTCCTTTGGCGCACTCCGCTGCGCGCAGTGAGCGTACGCGTGCTTAACGTGACACGCAGGCAGAACTGAATCCTGGGCGAGATGCCGCGGCTTCCGGTCGCACGGCCGGAGGCCGCGGCACATCGGACGGGATCTGCCGAGCCGTACGAACCGGTCGTGCCGGGGCGTACCGCGTGTCCGCAGCAGTTTCCGCAGCCGCCCGTTCGGCGGCCGTTCGCCGCAGTGCGTTCGCAGCAGTGAAGGAAGTCAGCAGGATGACCACCGTCAACACCGGCGCGCCGGATGCCGCCGACGAACCGACCGGGCAGCACGCCCCCGCCGCCGACGCCCGTTCTGCCACCGCCGACCGCCCCGCGTGGGCCGGGCGGATCCGCCGGGGGATGGGCATGGCGGCCGTGATCGCGGTCGGCGTGGGGGCCATCGGCCTTGGCACCGGCGTGAGCCCCGCCGCGGCCGAGCGGGCGCCGGCACACGCCGGGTGGGACGGCTCGCGGTACTGGTTCAAGGACAGCCAGGGGCAGTGGCGCTGGACCAGCCACTACAGCGTGTACCTGGCGCGGACCGGCGGGGCGAAGCCCTCCTCGCAGTCCTCCTCGTCCGGGCCGTCGTCCTCGTCGTCGAAGTCCTCGTCGAACTCCTCGAACGGCGGGATCAAGCAGGGCTGGGACGGCTCCCGGTACTGGTTCAAGAACAGCAAGGGGGAGTGGCGCTGGACCTCCCACTACGACATCTACCTGCAGCGGACCGGCGGTTCCCAATCCTCGGGCGGTTCCTCGTCCGGCTCCTCGGGCAGTGCCTCCAGCGGCTCGGTGGCGGCGGACCACAACGTGGAGGCGGCGGTGCAGTACGCGCTCGCCCAAGTCGGCAAGCCGTTCCGGACGGCGGGCAACGGGCCTGACGGGTACGACTGCTCGGGCCTGGTGCAGCAGTCCTTCCGGCGCGGCGGCATCTCCCTGCCGCGGATCGCCAACGACCAGTACGCGGCCACCACGCCGATCAAGGCGAGTCAGCTGCGCCGCGGCGATCTGCTGTTCTGGTCGCCGAGCGGGACCGCGCGGGGCATCCAGCACGTGGCGATCTACCTCGGCAACAACCAGTACGTTGAGGCCGCGAGGCCCGGGACGCGGATCCGGATCTCGACGATCAGCAAGGGGTACTACCCGGCGTTCATGGGACGGCCGTAGCGCACCCGGCGCGGGGCGCCGGGCCTGCGGGCCGGGTGCCCCGCACCCCTGCGGGCGTTCCGGCCGGACGTCGGTCCGTCAGAGATCGGCCGGCGGCGGGCACGCCGCAGAAGACATCGCGGGCGCCGGTGGTGTCGCCCCCGGACGGCGGGTGCGGGCAGCCGGGTGAGTCCTTCCCGGTGACGACCAGGGCGCCCTCGCTGCCGAGGGTGACGGCTGGCCCCTCGAACGGCCGGGCGAGGGCGTGCGTTGCCTCGCCGCCCCTTGCCGCCGACGGTCGACTGCCGACAAAGCCGGTTGCCGCCGACCGCCGGTTGGCGTCGGTGGCGAGAACGGTCTCGTAGGGGGCGCGTAGCACGCGGCAGCGGAGGAGCCGGTCGGTGTAGACAGAGCCGGTGACGACGACCCGGCCGGTGGGGAGCAGCTCCATCGTTCCTCCGTACGTGCCGGGGTGCGGGCGGCGCAAGGGGTATGCGCCGTAGCGGGGGCGGAGGGTGGCCGGGAAGGGCGCGGGGCGGCGCAGGGGCGGCGCGAGCGGCGTACGGGTGGGGCGCGCGCGGGAAGTGGGCCGGTCCGACTTCCTGTGCGCGATGGGCGGGCGTGGGGTGCGGCTTTCACGTCGGCCGGTCCGCAAACATCCGTACCGGGTCCGTGGCCTGGGCACATGCCGCTGTCAAGAGGCGGGCCGGGGCGCGCGGGCGGGCGCGGCGAGCAGTTTTGGGGAGCGGCATGGCGCGGGTACCACCACGGGTGGCGCTGGTTCGGCCGACGGGGGCGCTGCCCGGTGCGAACGGCACCGGGGCAAGTCGAGGGCAGGGGACGTTGTGATCGTCTGGGTCAATGGCACATTCGGGGCGGGCAAGACGAGCGCCTGCCGCGAGCTGGTGGAACTGCTGCCCGGGAGCGTGCTCTTCGATCCCGAGCTGGTGGGCTTCGGACTGCGCCGGATGCTCCCGGCCGACCGGCTGGCCACGGTGTCGGACTTCCAGGACCTCGCGGCCTGGCGCCGGCTCGTGCCCGAGACGGCGGCCGCGCTGATCGGCGAGGTCGGCGGCCCGCTGGTGGTGCCGATGACGTTGCTCAGAGAGGACTACCGGGACGAGATCTTCGGCGACCTCGCCGCGCACGGGATCGCGGTGCACCATTTCGTCCTGGACCCAGAAGAAACGATCCTGCGTGACCGCATCGCGCGCCGCGAGGAGTGCCCCGGCGACCCGGAGGCCAGCGAGCGGGTCCGTACCTGGTGCTTCGAACACCTGCCCCGTTACCGGGCCGCCCGCCGCTGGCTGGTCGGTGACGCCCGGATGCTCGACACCAGCGCGCTCACCCCGCGCGAGACCGCGCACCGGATAGCCGAGCTGGTCCGGATCGGCGACGCGCGCTGCCCGATCGTCCAGGCCCCGGACCCGACCGGGGACACCGTCGCCTCGGCCGTGCTGTTCTTCGACGAGCAGGACCGGGTGCTGCTCGTCGACCCGGTCTACAAGCCCGACTGGGACTTCCCCGGCGGCGTGGTCGAACGCGGTGAGGCCCCCACCGACGCCGCCCTGCGCGAGACGGCCGAGGAGCTGGGGCTGCGGCTCGACCCCTCGGTGCTGCGCCTGCTCGTCGTCGACTGGGAGCCGCGCACCGGCCCGCGCCGTGGCGGCCTGCGGCTGATGTACGACGGCGGGCTGCTGGACGACGCGGGCCGACAGGACCTGCTGCTCCAGCAGGAGGAACTGCGCGGCTGCCGGTTCGTCACGCTGGACGAGGCGGCCGAGCTCCTGCCGCCGAGCCGCTACCGGCGGCTCGCGGCCGCGCTGGACGCCCGACGCAGTGGGGAGCTGCGGTACCTGGAGGCGGGGTGCCGGGTGGCGCTCGGCCTGGCCAGCACGGCGGAGGCCGTGTAGGCGCGGCGGGGACGGCCGGTTGGGCGGGGACGGCCGGTGCGGCTGGGCGGCCGACGCGGGAAGGAGCCGGAGAGGCGGGGCGGCCTCTGCGGTCTCTGCGGCCTCTGCGGCGGACAGGGGCCGGCCCAGCGGGAAGGGCAGCCGTGGTCGGTCGGGCGGCCCCTGGTTGGTCGGGCGGGCGGTGGGGGCGTCAGGATGGAGGCATGCCGTTCACGTTGAGCCACCCCGCCGCCGTCCTGCCCCTGCTGCGCGCCGCCGGGGAGCGCGGCCCGTTGGTGGCCTCGGCGCTGGTGGCCGGGTCGATGGCGCCCGACGTGCCGTTCTTCGCCGAGTCGCTGCTGCCCGGGGTGTACCGGCACGGCGGCCTGACGCACGCCTGGTGGGCGGTGCCGACACTGGACGTGGCGATCGCCGGTGCGCTGGTGGCGGGTTGGCACGGGCTGCTGCGGGCGCCGCTGGTGGGGCTGGTGCCCGAGCGCTGGGCGGGCGGCGCGGAGGCGCTGACGGTCCGTCGGCCCGGGGGCGTGGGTGCGGGCCCGCGGGGCGTCGACGCGGCGTGGTTCCTGGCCTCGGCGGCCGTCGGAGCGGCGACCCACGTCGGCTGGGACGCCTTCACCCACGGCGGCCGGCTGGGCGTGCGGCTGCTGCCCGTGCTGGACCGGAAGGTGGCCGGCGTCCCGGTCTACGAGGCGTTGCAGTACGGGAGTTCGGCGCTCGCGCTGGCCGCGATGGGCGGTTGGGCGTCGCGCGCGGTACGGGCCGTCGAGCCGGTGCGCCCGGCCGTGCGGCTCGCGCCGCGGACCCGGCGGCTGGCCACCGCGGCGCTGGGCGCGGCGACGGCGGCTGGGGTACTCCACCGGCTGAGCCCGCTACGGCGCAACCTCGTCCCGGAGGTGTGCTTCGGTGCCGGGGCCGGACTCGCGGTGGGCGCGGTCGGCTACGCGGCGGTGGTCGCGGCCGCCCGCCGGTGGCGTGGCGGGCGGCCCGGGACCGCTGCGAACCGGCGTCAGCTGGAACGCAGTTCCGCGTAGCGGCGGAGGAAGAGAGCCTCGGTGAGGGCCATCCGCTCCAGCTCCTGCGGGTCGACGCTCTCGTTGACGGCGTGGATCTGGGTGGTCGGCTCCTCGACGCCGATCAGCACGATCTCGGCCTGCGGGTAGAGCGAGCGCAGGGTGTTGCAGAGCGGGATCGAGCCGCCCTCGCCGGCCGTGACCATCGGGGTGCCGAAGGCCTCGGCCATCGCCTCGCCCATCGCTTCGTAGGCCGGGCCGTCGGTGTCGGCGAGGAACGGGGCGCCGTTGCCCTGGCGCTGGATCGTCAGCCGGGCACCGAGCGGGACCTGCGCCTCCAGGTGGGCGACCAGGGCGTCCTGGGCGGCGTCCGAGCTCATGCCCGGCGGGACGCGCAGGCTGATCAGCGCCTTGGCGGTGGCCTGCACCGAGGAGGTGGCGCCGATCACCGGTGGGGCGTCGATGCCGAGGACGGTCACGGACGGGCGGGCCCAGAGGCGGTCGGCGACGGTGCCGGTGCCGGTCAGCTCGACGCCGTCGACCACCTTGGCGTCGGCGCGGAACTGCTCCTCCGGGTACTGCACGCCCTCCCAGGTCTGGTCGGAGGCCAGCCCGGCGACGGCGACGTCGCCGTTCTCGTCGTGCAGCGAGGCGAGCACCCGGACCAGGGACTGCAGCGCGTCCGGGGCGGCGCCGCCGAAGGCACCGGAGTGGAGGTTGCCGGCCAGGGTGGTGATCGAGGCCTCGACCACCGTCATGCCGCGCAGCGAGGCGGTGACGGTGGGCAGGCCGGGGGCGAAGTTGCCGGTGTCGCCGATCACGATCACGTCGGCGGCGAGCAGCTCGGGGTGGGCCTCGGCGTAGCGCTCCAGGCCGCCGGTGCCCTGCTCCTCCGAGCCCTCCACGATGATCTTCAGGCCGACCGGGTAGCCGTCCCCGTACACCTGGCGCAGCGCCCGCAGGGCGGTCAGGTGCATCAGGATGTTGCCCTTGCAGTCGGCGGCGCCGCGCCCGTACCAGCGGCCGTCACGCTCGGTCAGTTCGAAGGCGGGACTGAGCCAGGCGCTCTCGTCGAGCGGGGGCTGGACGTCGTAGTGCGAGTAGAGCAGGACGGTGGGGGCGCCCTCCGGGCCGGGCAGTTCGCCGTAGACGGACTGGGTGCCGTCCGGGGTGTCCAGCAGCTGGATGTTGCCCAGGCCCTCGGCGGCGAAGGCGTCGGCGACCCATTGGGCGGCCTTCTGGCACTCCTCAACCGGGAACTGGCGCGGGTCGGCGACCGACGGGAAGGCGACCAGCTCGGCGAGGTCGGTGCGGGCACGGTCCATCAGGGACCGGACGGCGTCGGCCAGGGGCTGTGGCATCGGTGCTCCGAGGGGGGGCGGTCCGTCCGGGGGGTGGTTCGGACGGAGGAGGTCGGTTGGGGTACCGCCGATCATAGGCGGAGGCGCCCGGGAGCTTCCGGGGAGCTTCGGGACCGGCGGGTGGTGCGGCGTCCGGGCCGGTGACCGGACGCATAGGATTGCTCGACGTGACTGACTCCGGAAGCCCTGATTCCCGCAGCCCGCTCAACAGCCCGCTCGACGAGGTGCCGCTGCCGCCCGACGGCGTCTGGGACGTCGTGGTGGTCGGCGCCGGACCGGCCGGGGCCTCGGCCGCGTACGCCGCCGCTGCGCAGGGCCGCCGAGTGCTGCTGCTCGACAAGGCCGAGCACCCCCGCTACAAGACCTGCGGAGGCGGCATCATCGGCCCCTCCCGGGACAGCCTGCCGCCGAACTTCGAACTGCCGCTGCAGGACCGGGTGTCCGCCGTCACCTTCGCCTACGACGGGCGGTACACCCGGACGCGCCGGAGCCGGCGGATGCTGTTCGGGCTGGTCAACCGGGACGAGTTCGACCTGCGCCTGGTGCAGGCGGCCAAGCAGGCCGGGGCGGTGCTGGTCACCGGGGTGACGGTCACGGGGGTCGAGCAGCGCGGCGGCGGGCACCGGACGGCGCTGGTGACGGCGGCCGACGGGCGCAGCTTCGAGGCCCGTGCGGTGGTCGGCGCGGACGGCAGCGCCAGCCGGATCGGCCGCCACGTGGGCGTGACCTTCGACCAGATCGACCTCGGCCTGGAGGCCGAGATCCCGGTGCCGCCGCAGGTCGCCGCCGACTGGTCGGGTCGGATCCACCTCGACTGGGGCCCGCTGCCCGGCAGTTACGGCTGGGTGTTCCCGAAGACCGAGACCAGCAGCCTGACCGTGGGGGTCATCTCGGCGCGTGGCGACGGCGAGCGGACCAAGCAGTACCTCGCCGACTACATCCGGCGGCTGGGCCTGTCCGGCTTCACCCCGCGGGTCGAGTCCGGGCACCTGACCCGCTGCCGGGCCGAGGACTCGCCGCTCTCCCGCGGCCGGGTGCTGGTCGCCGGGGACGCGGCCGGGCTGCTGGAGCCCTGGACCCGCGAGGGCATCTCGTACGCGCTGCGCTCGGGCCGGCTGGCCGGCGAGTGGGCGGTGCGGGTCGCGGAGGCGGGCGACGCGGCGTCGGTGCGGCGCGAGGCGCTGAACTACGCGTTCGCGGTCAAGGCCGGGCTGGGGGTGGAGATGCGCGCGGGCAAGCAGCTGCTGGGCGCCTTCGAGCGGCGGCCGTACCTGTTCCACGCGGCGGTCTGCCTGGTGCCGGCGGCCTGGCGGGCGTTCGCCCGGACCACCCAGGGGCACACGACCTTCGCGCAGTTGCTGCGGCAGAACCGGGCGGCGCGCAAGCTGATGGCGATGGCCGCGCGGTAGCGGTTCCCGGTCCTCACGGCGGTCCGGTCCTCCTGGCTGCGGTCCTCACGGCGTGGGCCGGGTCGGCGCTCCTCCGTCCAGGGAGGAGCGCCGGTCCTGCTTTCCTTGCGGAGGCGGTCAGTTGAGACGGTCAGCCCGGGGAGGCCGGTGATGAGGTTGGCGTACCCGCGGGTGTCGGCCTCCTCGGCGCACTGGCCCGGGGCCGCCGTTCGCGGACTGCCAGGCGCCGCGGGCCCCGCCGTCCACCACGCTCTGCCAGCCGCGTCCGTAGAACGGGAAGCCGATGGCCAGTTTGCCCGGATTGACCCCGGCGCCCAGGTACGTCTGGACGGCGGCGTCCACGTGGGCGGGCGTTGGCTGACGGATGACGGCTTTCAGCGAACAGATGTTGAAAGCTGTCATCTGAAACCTGTTCCCTGTTCGCTGTCACCTGCCGCCCGTCAGTTCGTCCCCGAGCACGCTGCGCCGGTACAGCACCGAGCGGCCGTGCCGGGCCCGGGTGACCAGGCCGGTGGCCGCCAGGACGGAGAGGTGCTGGCTGACCGCGCCCGGGGTGACGCCGAGGCGGTAGGCGAGCTCCGTGGTGGAGGCCGGTTCGGCGAGCAGCGAGAGCAGCCGTGCCTTCGGTGCGCCGACCAGCGCCTCCAGGGCCTGCGGCGGCACCGGTGAGCCCTGCCCGGTCATGCCGGCCTGCCCGCGCGCCGGGTAGCTGATCTGCGGCGCGCGGTTGCTGTCGATCATGGTGATCGCGCCCCGGACGAAGAACGTCGGGCAGAGGACGAGCCCGCGCCCGTCGACGGCGGTCTCCACGTCCCTGTCGGTCCAGTGCCGGTTGATCGACAGCACGCCGTCCGTCCACTGCAGCCGGTGGTCCAGGTCCGTGAACAGGGCCGCGGCGCCGTGCTGGGCGAGCACCCGCGCCCGGTACACCAGGTCGGCCTCCAGCACCGCGCGGGCCTGCGGCCACCAGGTGGGCGCCAGGCACGCCTCCCAGTACTCCTCCATCGCGTCGCAGATCCGCCCCAACAGCCGCTCCGGGTCCGCCAGTCCGGCTTCGAGCAGGGCGGGCAGCGGCTGCCCGTTCGGCAGGAAGGTCTGCTCCAGTTCGCCGCGCAGCAGCTCCGGCGGCAGCCCGCGCACGGTGGCGAGCTCGGTGCGGAACTCGGGGGCGGGAGCGGACGGGCGGGGCGTCAGGAAGTCGGGGACCCAGCGGTTGTCGGCGACCAGCGACAGCAGCAGCCGGGAGTCCAGGCGCTCGAACGAGGGCCGGAGCCGTTCGAAGGCGCGGCTCTGCAGCCGGTACACGCCCGGGTGGGTCCACATCCGCAGGCTGAGCGTGGCCTCCAGGATCGGGGAGTAGGCGAACCAGGTGGTGGCGAGGTCAGCCAGGCGGAGGGTGAAGCGGTGCACGGGCGTTCCCCTTCCGATGCCGACGTCCGAGGCCGACGCCGGACGGCCGATGTCCGACCGCCGACTGCTGGCTGCCGATCCGCGGAGTTTAGCCAGAGCCTAAAGGAGTACCTGGCCAACCCCGTCCGGCGGTGGAATCGGCGGCATGACCACCTCACCGGCGGAGTCCTCCGCACCGTCCTTCGCCATGCCCGAACCCGCCCGGTCCGGCCGCCTGTCCGAGGCCCTCCGCCGCCGCCTGCACCCCGATCCGACGGTCCGCCGGCTGGCCGGGATCACCCTGGTCAACACCGTGGGAAACGGCCTCTCGTTGTCCGTCGCGGTGCTGTTCTTCACCCGGGTCCTCGGCCTGAGCGCCGCCCAGCTGGGGTTCGGGATGACCGCGGCCGGCCTCTGCGGGGTCGTCGCCAGCGTGCCGGCCGGCCGGGCCGCCGACCGCTGGGGCGCCCGGAGGGTCCTGGTGGCGCTGGTCTCGGCGGAGGCGGTCGGCACCGCGGGGTACGCGTTCGTGCACAGCTATCCGGCTTTCGCGGCCCTGGCCTGCGCCGTCTCCGCCGTCGACCGGGGATCGTCCGCCGTCCGGAACGCGCTCTACGCCGAGGTGCTGCCCGCCGACCGCCGGGTGGCAGGCCGGGCCCACCTGCGGGTGGTGACCAACATCGGCATCTGCCTGGGGACGGGATTCGGCGCGATCGCACTCCAACTGGACACCCGGGCGGTCTATCTGACGGCGATCCTGGCCGACGCCGTGTCCTACGTGGCCGTCGCGTTCCTGCTCCACCGCCTGCCTGTGGTGACGGCTCCGGCGGGGGTCGAACCCCGGGCCGAGGCCGGTACGGCGACGGGGTCCGGTACCGCTGTCGAGGCCGGTGCGGTGGCGGGGTCCGGCACGGCGAACCCGCCGGACCCCGCCGACAGGGGCGGCAAGCAGGGCCGCCGGGGCAATCCGGCACTGCGCGACGGGCCGTTCCTGGTCGTGACCCTGCTGTGCTCGGTGCTCGGCCTGCAGTTCGCCGTCCTGGAGGTGGGCGTGCCCCTGTGGATCGTCCAGCAGACTGACGCGCCGCGGATCACCGTCGCGGGCAGCCTGATCGTCAACACCCTGATGGTGATCGCCCTGCAGGTGCGGGCCACCCGCGGCACCGAGGAGCGGACGGCCGCCGCCCGGGCGTGCCGTCGGGCCGGGCTGCTGCTCGCCGCCTCCTGCCTGGTCATCGCCCTCGCTCACGGACTGCCCGGGTTCGTCGCGGCGGTGGTGGCGCTGGCCGGGATCGCGCTGCAGTCGCTCGCCGAGGTGATGGGCCAGGCGGGCGGCTGGGCGCTGAGCTACGACCTCGCGGGTGAGCGCGGCCACGGCGCCTACCAGGGCGTGTTCAACGCCGGGAGCGCGGCTGCGATGATGGCCGGTCCGGCGCTGGTCAGCACCGCGGTGATCGGCTTCGGGCTGGCCGGATGGGCCGTCCTGGGCGCGGTGCTCGCGGCGGCGGGCCTGGCGATGGGCCCCGCCGTCAGGTGGGCCGGACGGCGGGAGGCGCGGCTGCGGGCGGCGTGACGCGCCGCGCCCCTGCGCTGAGCCGCCGCTACTCCCGGACGATCGCCATCGCTTCGATCTCGATCAGCACGTCCGGCCGGAACAGCGCCGCGACCTGCATCGCGGAGGCCGCCGGGAGCGGCAGGTCGCCCAGGTACTCGTCGCGGGCCTCCCGGATCGCCGCGAGGTGGGCGATGTCGGTCATGAAGAAGGTGAACTTGACGACGTCCGAGAAGTCGGCCCCGGCGGCGGCCAGGCAGCGGCGCAGGTTCTCGAAGACCTGGCGGGCCTGGGCCTTCGGGTCACCCGCACCGACCAGGTTCCGCTGCTCGTCGAAGGCGACCTGCCCGGAGACCTGGACCAGTCGGCCGCTGCCGGTGACGACCTGGGTGTAGCCGGTCCCGGGGGCGACGCCGGGCGGCTCGGTGATGTGGGTGAGGTGCTTGGTGGTCATGGCGCACGATCGTGCGCCATCGCCCGCCGGTGTCGCAAGCAGTGACGCCGGCCGGTCGGCCGGACGGGCCCAACCCGCCCCCTCAGTGCACCACTTCGGGCAGTTCGCGCCGGAACGGCCCGTCGGCGCCCGCTAGTCGGGAGGCCGGGCCGGAGGAGCGCAGCACCACGTCCAGGACGTCCACCGGCTCGGCGGCGTAACCCCCGCTCGCCCAGGCCGCGTTGGCCTCGACCACCGCCCAGCCGCGGTCCGTCCGTCCGACGTCCACCACCACCGCGCTCGGCAGCGGGGCGTGCGTGGCCGAGGCGGCCAGCACGTCGCGGGCGAAGGCCAGCACCTCGGAGGCGTCCCGCCCGAGCGGCGCCACGGACAGGTCGCCGTCCACCGCGTAGCGCGAACCGGCCCGCAGCGCGCCGTCCAGGACGAACAGCCGGTACTCGACGCGGAATCGCACCACCTCGCTCACCAGCACCGGCGTGTCACCGTCCAGCAGGTCGGGACCGGGCAGCGCGCCGCCGTCGGGGTAGACCCGCGCGGCGAACAGCTTGTCCGCCGGGGGCTTCACGAAGGCCGGGCCGCGCAGCGTGCGGGCCTCGGCCAGCGTGGTCGCGGACACCCGCCGACCGGTCAGCGCGAGCGGCAGCCGGGCCAGCCAGTCCTCGGCGGGCTCCAGCAGGGCGAGACCGAGCTCCCGGCCGACCGCGTCGGCGAACAGCGGCCCGCCGTACACGTGCACCGGAGTCCCGAGCAGTTCGCGCGGCGCCCGCCAGGAGGCGGCGGTGAACGCCCGCAGGCCGCGCAGCCCGGCGGCGGTGCGCAGCCGGAGGCCGGTGTCGTTGATGCGCGGGGCGAGCAGCAGGACGGAGGCGTCGGTGGTCATGGCGCCCATGCTGCCGGGCGGCGGAAGCCGCGACCAGCGGTTTTCCGTCCGGCCGCCGCCCGATGCGGTCCGCCGGGCCGCGGTTGACTCTGGCCGAGGGGCGGGTGGGCGTGCCAGAGTCGTGCGGGCGCGGTCCGGGCACCCCGGACCGCGCCCGCAGTCCGACCCACCCTCAGCCGGAAGGCAGGCCCACGCCGATGACCAGCGCAGAGCCCCTCGTCCGCGTCACCACCGCCGACGCCGTCACCACGCTCACCCTCGACTCGCCTCACAACCGCAACGCGCTCTCCTCGCGCCTGATGTCCGAGCTGCACGCCGGACTCGCGGTGGCCGCGGCGGACCGGGACGTCCGCGCGGTGGTGCTGACCCACACCGGCAAGGTGTTCTGCGCGGGCGCGGACCTCTCCGAGGCGACCGGCGCGGACCCGACGGTGGGCCCGCGGGGCCTGGTCGAGCTCCAGAAGGCGATCGTGGACTGCACCAAGCCGGTGATCGCCGTGGTCGACGGGCACGCCCGGGCCGGCGGCCTCGGCCTGATCGGCGCGGCGGACCTCGCCGTCGCCGGACCGGCCGCGACCTTCGCCTTCACCGAGGTCCGCCTCGGCCTCGCGCCCGCCGTCATCTCGCTGCCGCTGCGCCCCAAGCTGGAGCCGCGCGCCGCCTCCCGCTACTACCTCACCGGCGAGGTCTTCGGCGCCGCCGAGGCGGCCCGGATCGGGCTGGTCACCCAGGCCGCCGGATCCACCGAGGACACCGGGGTGGCGCTGAAGGGCCTGCTGGACGCGCTGCGCCAGGGCTCGCCGCAGGGGCTGGCGGAGTCGAAGCGGCTGGCGAACGCCGAGGTGGTGCGGTCCTTCCAGCGTGACGCGGACGAGCTGGTGCAGCTGTCGGCGCGGCTCTTCGGGTCGGCGGAGGCTCAGGAGGGGATGCGGGCGTTCCTGGAGAAGCGGCCGGCCGCCTGGGTGCGCTGATGCCGGTGAGCCGAGGCTGGCCCGGCTGGCCCGGCTGGCGGGACGACGGGACGGCCGGTTGGCGGGCTCGGAGACCGGGGCCCGCGGTTCGGGGCCCGAGCCGCCCGGCCGGTGACCGGGCCGATCGGCGCCGGGTCAGCGGATCGCCGCCCCGTCCCGCCAGAGGTCGAGCAGGCTCCGGTCCCCGCTGAGCTTGACCTCCCCCGGCTGCGCCTGCCGCTCGGCCTGTTCGACCGTCAGCCGGTTCCAGAGCAGCAGGTAGAGCTCGCGGGCCGGGCCGGTGACGGTCAGGTCAGCCGGCTCGGGGCTCTCCTCGGTGGTGACGACGAGCGGCTCGCGGGAGACGGCCAGGCGCCAGGAGCCCGGGCCGTCGGTGGTTCGGATCCGGACGGTGCGGGGGCTGTCGCTGTGCACCTTCGCCCGGCCGCGGGCCATGAAGCCGCGCAGCAGCTCGTCGATGCCGTCCAGGGCGAGCGCGGTGTCCACGGCCGGGCCCGGCGAGCCGGCCGCCGCGTCGGCGTCGAAGCGGTGGACGGCGGTCTCGTGGGCCTGGCGGCGGGCCCAGAAGGCCAACGGGCTGGGCGCGGGCAGGAAGGTCCAGCACCCGATGTCGGCCGGGGCCTGCGACAGCGTCGTCACCAGCGCCGTGTGGCCTTCGCGGAACCAGTCGAGCAGCGCGGCGTCGGAGGGGTCCGGGCCGATGACGGCCTTCGCGCCGACCTCGTCCAGCACCGCCCCCAGACCCTTCGCCGGGTAGGCGGCGGCCCAGCGGTGGACCTGGCCGACGTGCCGCACCAGGTCGCCCAGCCGCCAGTCCGGGCAGGTCGGGACGGGGGTTGCGAGGCCGGCGCGGGAGGCGGCGTCGGCCAGCAGGGCGCCCTCGCGGCGCAGCGCGTCGATGTGCTCGGAGATCTCCATGGGGCGGAGTCTCTCACCCGGGTCCGACAGTGGTGGCGGATTTCGGACGGTCGTGGACCCGTGTGCGGAGGCCGGTGCGACCGGTGCGCGAATGCGGCCGGGGTGCGGCCGGGACGGGTGTGATGTCGACCTCCCGGCGGCCGGGCGGACCCTACGGGCCGGTAACGTGAGCGCATGCCGATAACCCGTTCCCTCCTCTCCGCCGTCCGGGCCGGTGGCCGCCGGGCCGCCGGACGCCTCGTCCACGGG
This sequence comes from Kitasatospora sp. NPDC059648, assembly GCF_042734825.1. NCBI lineage: Bacteria > Bacillati > Actinomycetota > Actinomycetes > Kitasatosporales > Streptomycetaceae > Kitasatospora > Kitasatospora sp. NPDC059648. Next base: position 15,330 of record NZ_JBHWDU010000032.1, read on the forward strand.
GGCTGGCGCTGGATGCAGCGGACCGGTGCGGTCACCAACCGGAACCCCGGCCCGTACCGGTTCGGCGAACTGGGTGACGGCACGACCCTCGCCTTCCCGCTCGGGGCGGTGTTCAACGAGCAGTGGATCACCATCGGGCCGTTCTCGATCATCGGCGAGCGGGTCACCATCAGCGCGGGCTTCCTGCCCGGGCTCGACCTCGGTCCGGAGCCGATCGTGCGGATCGGCGGCGGCTGCGTGATCGGCCGGGACAGCCACATCGTGGGCCACCAGTCGATCGTCATCGGCGACGACGTCTGGACCGGCCCCGGCGTGTACGTCAGCGACCAGGCGCACGAGTACCGCGACACCGAGCTGCCGATCGGCAAGCAGTGGCCGCGCAACGAGCCGGTGGAGATCGGCGCGGGCAGCTGGATCGGCACCGGCGCGGTGATCATGCCCGGGGCGCGGATCGGGCGCAACGTGGTGGTCGCGGCGGGAGCCGTGGTGCGCGGCGAGGTGCCCGACCACAGCGTGGTCGCCGGCGCCCCGGCCAAGGTGGTCCGCCGCTGGAGCGAGGAGGAGGGCTGGCAGCCGCCGCTGCGCCACGAACCGCCCCGGCCGGTGCCGGACGGGGTGACGGCGGAGCAGCTGCGCGCCCTGGTCGGGTGGGACCTGCGGCTGCCGGGGGAGCAGGCCTGAAGATCGTTCTGTCAATCTTCTGGACGGACCGGTCAAGCAGCTCCAGTGCGAACTGAACCACGTCCCGTACTCGTTCGGGAGCCCGAACCTGGACGTGGACGGTGTCTGGGGCCCGGCGACCAACGCCGCCGTCCGGACCTTCCAGCGCTGTGCGGGCATCGGACAGGACGGCGTCGTCGGGCCGCGGACCTGGTCCAAGCTGGACAGCTGGATGGGAGCGCACTCCCACCTGAACTGCTGAGCACCGGCGCGTCACCGCGGCCCGCGCCACCCCGTACCCGGTGGCGCGGGCCGCATCATGTCACAACTGAACCGCTGGGGAGGGCTGGTCGGTCGGTGACCGGCGGGCCGAGGCCGACCGTTCCGCGGTCCGTGCGGCGATGGCGGCGGTGATCCGCAGGAGGTCGGCCGGGCGGGCCGGGTCCAGGCCGGTGAGGACGGCGATCCGGCGCAGCCGGTAGTCGACGGTGTTCGGGTGCAGGTGCAGGGCGCTCGCGGTGTGGCGGCGGTTGAGACCGCCGGCCAGGTGGGTGCGCAAGGTGGTGAGCAACTCCCCGCCGTCGGCGAGCGGTTCGAGCAGGGCGGCGAGCCGGGAGCGGGCCCGGCTGGGCCGGGTCAGCTGGTACTCCAGCAGGACGTCGTCCAGCCGGTGCAGCCCCGGCGGTCGACCGAACGCCCTTGCGACATCCAGGACTTCGTATGCGAGGGCGGCGGCGCCGGGCACCTCCTCCGGTGCCGCAGCGGCCGCTCCGGCCAGGACGGGCACGCCGGCGGCGCGGGCCGCGGCGGCGAGGGCGGTGGAGAGCTGGGGCCACGGCTCGTCCGCCACTCGCCCGTCCGCCGGATCGGCGGACCGGTCCGGCGCGGTGTCGAGCGGGACGAGCACCAGTCCGCCCGAGGGGGTGAGCGAGGTGAGTGCCGACCGCCGCGTGCGGTGGTCGAGTTCGGCGCCGAAGCGGCGGAGCTTGCGCCGGGCGGCGATGCCCGGGTCGATGCCGGGCGAGTGCTCGTCCGGGTGGTCGGCGAGGGACAGGCAGAGTACGGCGTAGCCCGCCGGAAGCTCCGTCCCGGCCCGGGCGGCGGCCTCCTCGGTGGGGGTGCCGGCGAGCAGCGCGGTGAGCAGCGACTGCCGGGCGGTGGAGCGTCGGTCGCCGGCCGAGCGCCGGCCGTCCAGGTAGCCGGCACCGGCGGCGATGGCGGCCCGGCGGAGCTGGTCGAGCAGCAGGCGGTTGAGCAGCAGCAGGTCGGCGGCGTCACCGGCGTGGGCGTCCCGGGTGAGGAACTCCCAGCAGACCTCCAGGCCGAGGTGGTGGGCGAGCAGGACCGCGTCCAGTGGCAGGCCCTCCTCGGCGCGGCGGGCGGCGGCCTCCCGTACGTCGGTGAACTCCTCTGCGGGGGCCGGCGATCCGGTGCGCACGGCGTGGGCGAGGGCGCGGATACGGCGTTCGGTGTCCCGGGTGAGCTCGCCGGTGAGCTGTTCCCGGGGGAGGCGGCGGTAGACCGGTACGCGGTCCAGCAGGGCGGCGACCACGTTCGTGGCCAACTCGCGGGCGCCGCCGAGGAGTCGCTGATCGGCCGGGAGTCCGCCGATCACGGGGACGCGCCACCGGGCTTGGTGGCCGGTGCCGGTGCCGGTGCCGGTGTCCCTGTCCGTGTCGGTGCGGTGGTTGGTGCGGTGGTCGGTGTCGGTGGGGGAGCCGGCGTCCGTGGGGGAGTCGGTGGAGGGCTCGGCGAGGTGAGTCGTGGGCACTGCGGCGGAGCGGGTCATGGGGGTGCATCGGGGTGCGTTGTGACCGGTCACAGAGAACACCGTCCAGGTCTGGTGAACGCCCAAGGGCCGGGCCGGAGGGGCGACCGCATCATTGAGCCACTCGGGTTACCTGTTGGTAACAAACTTCCGCCGTGGAGGCAACAGTTGAGAACCCCACTTCTCCGCTTCTCCGCAACTCCCTTGCGCTGTCGGCTCGGAGGAGCCCTCGGCGCGGCCGTACTGGCCGGCGCGCTGCTGGTCGGTGCGGCGGCGGTGCCCGCTTCGGCGGCCCCGGCGGCGGCCCCGGCCGCCGTCGCCGCGACCGAGCTCCCGCCCGATGGCGACACGGTGGCCTCGCCGCCCGGCGCCAACGACTGGAGCTGCCGTCCGTCCGCCGCGCACCCCGATCCGGTGGTGCTGGTGCACGGCACCTTCGCCAACCGCTACGAGAACTGGCTGGCGCTCTCCCCGCTGCTGAAGGGCCTCGGGTACTGCGTCTTCGCCCTCGACTACGGCACCGTCCCCGGTGTCACCTCCACCGGCAGTGGCCTGCTGCTGCCGATCGGCGGTCTCGGGGCGGTGCCCGCTTCGGCGGCCCAACTCGCCCACTTCGTCGACCTGGTGAGGACCGCGACCGGTGCGGCGAAGGTCGACATCGTCGGCCATTCGCAGGGCGGCATGCTGCCCAACTACTACCTGAAGTTCCTCGGCGGGGCCTCGAAGGTGGACAAGCTGATCGGTCTGGCGCCGTCCAACCACGGCACGACCCTCGACGGGATCACCAATCTGGCGCCGTACTTCCCCGGGGTGGCCGACCTGATCTACACGGTCTGCCAGGCCTGCCGTGACCAGGCGGTGGGCTCCGACTTCAACGCCACCATGGCCTCGCGGCCGGACACCGTGCCGGGCGTGCACTACACGGTGATCTCGACCGTGTACGACGAGGTCGTCACCCCGTGGCGGACCCAGTTCCTGAACGGACCGGACGTGGACAACGAGGTGCTGCAGGACCACTGCCCGGTCACGCTGGCCGAGCACGTGGCGATCGCCTTCTCGCCGACGGCGCTGCACCTGGTGACCAACGCCTTGGACCCGGCGCACGCCACGCCGGTGTTCTGCGGCTGACGGCTGACGGCTGACGGCTGACGGTTCGCGGCTGATGGCTGACTTGCTCGCGGCCCGCACGACGGGTGGCGCCGCCCGTGTCCCCGGCTGTTCCGGGGGCACGGGCGGCGCGTCGCTCAGCTCGTGGTGGCGGAGGTCGTGGTGGCGGTGCGGAAGGTGATGACGGCCGTGACGCCGTCGGGCCGCAGCCGGTGGGTGCCGGGCGTGTCGAGCAACGCGGCGTCGTAGCGGCTCAGTTCGGTGCCGTCGACGGCGGCTGAACCGGTGAGGCAGACCAGCAGTACGGTCGCGGCGGGCGGGACCTGGACGGCGCCGGGCTCGGTGACCAGGTCCACGGCGGCCTCGGTCCGGCCGCGGCGGGTCATCACGTTGAAGTCCACCACCTCACCGCCCAGCAGTCGGCAGTCGGTGGTGGCGTCGCCGGGAAAGGCGAACGGGCGGAACGGGGTGTCGACCGACCGCTCGACGCCGTCCACGGTGAGCACCATGCCGGAGCCCTCGACCAGGGTGATCACTCGGTCGATCCCGGGGAACGGCGAGAAGGGCCCGACCGAGGCCACGTCGGCGAGGCTCACCCGCCAGTCGAAGTCGTTCAGCCCGGCCCCGGCGGGGAACCCGGCGACCTCCCTGGTCACCCCGCCCCCGTTGAGCCACGGGGAGGCCGGGCGCTCGCTCGCCCGCAGTACCTGGATGCGTCCGGTGGTCATGGGGTCGCATTCTGCCATTTGCGCGGCGCACAGGGAACACGCGACGGCAAACGGATGACAGATGATGAAATCTGTTATCCGTTCGCTGTCATCTGTCATCTGTCATCTGTCATCCGTCACTTGTCAGCCGCGCCGCGCGACCGCGAACGGCAGCAGGGCCGCCGTCGTCGCCGCGACCGCGACCGTGGTGAGGGCCAGCGGCAGACCGGCCGCGTCGGCGAGGAAGCCGATCACCACCGGCCCGATCAGCATGCCCCCGTACCCGAGCGTCGAGGCCAGCGCGACGCCCTGCGGTCCGCCCGCCGCGCCGGCGCGCGCGATCGCGAGCGGGAACAGGTTGGCCAGCCCCAGGCCGACCAGGATGAACCCGCCGATGGCCACCGGCACTGCCGGGGCCAGCGCGGCCACCAGCATCCCGGCCGCCGCGGTCAGTCCGCCGAGCAGCATCAGCCGGTTCTGGCCGAGCCGTATGGACAGCCAGGTGCCGCCCACCCGCCCGCTGGTCATGGCGAAGGCGTACGCGGCGTATCCGGCGGCGGCCGTCCCCGCGCTCGCGTGCACGTCGTCGGTGAGGTGGAGGGTGGTCCAGTCGGCGATGGCGCCCTCGCCGTACGCCGTGCACAGCGCCGTGAGGCCGAGCACCAGCACCAGCAGTCGGACGGGCGCCCCGGCCGGGCGGACCGCGGAGACCTCGGTGGTTCCCGTGGCGCCGCCGGCTTCGCCGGCCCCGGCCCCGGCCCCGCCGCGCTCCGGCGCGACCATCGGAGCCGCCGGGCTGCGCAGCAGCACCACGCCCGCGCCGACGGTGACGGCCAGTCCGAGCAGCCCGCCGAGCGCGAGCGCCCACGCGGTGGTCAGTCGGTCGGCGAGCAGCCCGCCGAATCCGGCGCCGACCAGCCCGCCCAGGCTGTACCCGGCGTGGAAGCTGGGCATGACGGGCCGCCGCAGCTGCGCCACCAGGTCGACGGCAGCGCTGTTCATGGCGACGTTGGCGCCGCCGTACCCCGCGCCGAACAGCAGCAGCACGGCGCCGAGCGACAGCACCGAGTGGGCGTGCGCGGGCAGCGGCACGGCGAGGCCGAGCAGGGCGAGCGAGCCGATGGTGACCGGCCGCGAGCCGTACCGGAGGCAGAGCCGTCCGACCATCGGCATGGTCAGCACGGCGCCGACGGAGAGGCAGAGCAGGGCGAGCCCGAGGGCGCCGTGCGAGGCGCTGACCTGACTCCGGACGTCCGGGATCCGGACGACCCAGGCGGCGAACAGGAAGCCGTCGACGGCGAAGAAGGCGGTGAGTGCGAGTCGTGCGGCGCCCCAGGTTCCGTCAGGCGCCGGGCGTGTGCTGCGAGACTGGGGGGAGGATTCGTCGGCGTGGCGGTGGGCACGGATTTTGTTTCGAAGCGGCACAAAGTCACAATAGGGGCGTGCAGCTCTCACCATCAAGCCCGCGGCCCCGCTCCGGGACCGACCCCGACGCGCAGCGCGACGCCCACCGCCGCGCGGCCCCCGACCGCGGCCGGACGCTGCTCGGCCCTGCGCTCTCGCTGATCCACACCGGTCAGACGCCCACCCGTTCCGCGCTCACCCGCGCGCTGGACGTCACCAGGGCCACCGCCGGCGCGGTCACGGCGGAGCTGGAGGCGCTCGGGCTGATCACCGTGGACTCGCGCCCGGCTGGTGGCGGCCGCGGCCGCCCGTCGCACCGGCTGGCGATCGACCCCCAGGGCCCGGTCGTGGTCGCCGGCCAGATCCACGCCGACGGGCTGAGCGTCACCCTGGCCGGCCTCGGCGGACTCCTCGACCCGCCGGTCCACCTGCCGCTGCCCGCCGCCACCGACCCGGTGCGGATGCTGCGCGCCGTCGCCCAGGCCGGTGCCGAACTGGCCCGTTCGACCAGCCGCCGCTGCCTCGCGGCCGCGCTCGCGCTGCCCAACCCGGTCACCGAACCGGACGGCACCGCGCTCGCCGCACTGCACTTCGCCTGGCCCAGCGGCACCCCGGTCGCCGACCTGTACGACGTCGAGGTCGGCCGCGCCGACCACGGCCTGCTGGCGGTGCATCCGCTGCCCACGGCCATCGCCAACGACGCCAACCTCGCCGCGCTCGCCGAGTACCGGCACGGCGCCGGACGCGGAGCCCGTCACCTGCTCTTCGTCACCTCGGGCCACCGCGGCGTCGGCGGCGCCCTGGTGATCGACGGCCACCTGCACACCGGCAGCGCCGGGCTCGCCCTGGAGGTCGGTCACCTCACCGTCGACCCGCAGGGCCGTCCCTGCGTGTGCGGCAACCGGGGCTGCCTGAACTCCGAGACCGACCCGGACGCGCTGTTCGCCGCCGCCGGCCTCACCCCGGACCCGGGGCGCCCGCTGCTCGACCAGGCACGCGAACTGTGCTGGGCGGCCGCGACCGACGAGCGGGCGCGGGTGGCGGTGGAGCACGTGATCGACCGGCTCGGACTCGGGCTGGCCGGGGTCGCCAACATCCTCAACCCGGACCGCGTGGTGCTCAGCGGACTCCACCTCGACCTCCTGGAGGCCGCCCCCGACCGGCTGCGCGCGGTGGTCGCCGAGCGCAGCCTGTGGGGGCGCAGCGGCCGGGTGCCGATCGTCGGCGCGGAGCTGGCGCACGGTGCGTTGGCGGGCGCGGCCGAGCTCGGCTGGGGTCCCTATCTGGCCGATCCGCAGTCGGTGCCGGTGTGACGACGGGTGACGGCGGGGCCGCGACTGTGGGCGATAAGCGGAAGCTGGGCCTTTGAAAACGGTCACTTATCGTGACCCTCGTACACTCGTAGTGAGCAGCGGGGGGCCGCAACGAGGGAGTAGTGACCATGAGCACCCAGTCCGGTGTGAGCCTCGGCATCGAGCCGACCGTCGACGTCGACCGCTCGGACCCGAACTACCGCGCCTGGCTCAAGGAAGCGGTGCGCAAGGTCCAGGCCGACGCCAACCGCTCCGCCGACACCCACCTGCTGCGCTTCTCGCTGCCGGCCGAGTGGGGGATCGACCTCTACCTCAAGGACGAGTCCACCCACCCGACCGGCTCGCTCAAGCACCGCCTCGCCCGCTCGCTGTTCCTGCACGGGCTCTGCAACGGCTGGATCCGCCCCGGAAAGCCGGTGATCGAGGCGTCCAGCGGGTCCACCGCGGTGTCCGAGGCGTACTTCGCCCAGTTGATCGGGGTGCCGTTCATCGCGGTCATGGCCAAGAGCACCAGCCAGGCCAAGATCGACCTGATCCAGTTCCACGGCGGTGAGTGCCACCTGGTCGAGCGTCCGGACGAGGTGTACGAGGCTTCCGCGCGGCTCGCCGAGCAGACCGGCGGGCACTACATGGACCAGTTCACCTACGCCGAGCGGGCCACCGACTGGCGCGGCAACAACAACATCGCCGAGTCGGTCTTCGCCCAGCTCCGCCTGGAGCCGCACCCCGAGCCGGCCTGGATCGTCGCCACCGCCGGTACGGGCGGCACCTCGGCGACCATCGCCCGCTACGTGCACTACATGCAGTACGACACCCGGATCTGCGTGGCGGACCCGGAGAACTCCTGTTTCTTCGACGGCTGGGTCAACCACGATCCGGACGCCGTGTGCGGGAGCGGCTCCCGGATCGAGGGCATCGGGCGGCCCCGGATGGAGCCGAGCTTCGTGCCGGGGGCGGTCGACCGGATGATGAAGGTGCCGGACGCGGCCTCGATCGCCGCGGTGCGGGTGCTGGAGCAGGTGCTCGGGAAGAGGGCCGGGGCCTCCACCGGGACGGGGCTGTGGAGCGCGCTGCGGATCGTCGCCGAGATGCGGGCGGCCGGCCGGACGGGCAGCGTAGTCACCCTGATCTGCGACCCGGGGGACCGCTACCTGGACAAGTACTACTCGGACGAGTGGCTGGCCGGAGAGCGGATCGACATCGCGCCGTACCGGTCCGTCATGGAGTCCTTCCTGGCGGGCGGCGCCTGGACGGGCTGACAGGTAAGGGCTGACAGGTGACAGCCGACGGCTGACGGATAACAGATTTCAGATTCTGTCATCCGTCAGCCGTGTGCTGACACCTGACAGCCCCCGGCCCCCGCCGAATCCCCGCCCGACCGCCCCCGAGGTCGATCCCCGTGCGCTGCGGCGCGCCGTCGTGCTCGTTGTCCCGCAGCACCAGCTCGACCCGCCGCTGCTCCAGCTGCACCCGTTTGCTCAGGTAGAGCAGCGCGTGCAGCTCCTCCGTCGCGGTCGCCCCCGCGCCCCGGCCGCCCGACGGGGCGCCCGCTCCGCCCGCGGCCGGCCGGCCGCGGAGCCGCCGCACCACCGCGCCGAGGAAGAACAGCACCACCAGTCCGGCCGGCAGCAGCAGTCCGCCCGCCGCGCCCGTCAACAGCACGCCCATGTGCACCCAACGTCCCGCAGCCGCAGTGGAGTTCCGCTACGGCAGCGGCCCCGCCGGCAGGTCGACCCGGACCAGCAGCTGCAGCTCCTCCGTGGACGGGTCGGCCAGGGCCGCCACCCGCACCGCGTGTCGCTCGACCATGGTCTCGAAGACCTGCCGCGCGGTGCGCCCGTTGCCGAAGTTGGGGCCGCGCTCCAGCCGGGCGAAGTGCTCCAGCAGTGCCCCCTCGGCCTCCTCGGAGAGCGCGTACTCGTGCTCCGCGCACTGCGCCCGGGCGATCTCCAGCAGCTCGTCCGCCGTGTAGTCGGGGAAGCTGATGGTGCGTGAGAACCGGGACGAGACACCGGGGTTGGCGGACAGGAAGCGCTCCATCTCGGCGGTGTAGCCCGCCACGATGACGACCACCTCGTCCCGGTGGTCCTCCATCAGCTTGACCAGGGTGTCGATCGCCTCGCGCCCGAAGTCCCGTGCGCCGTCCTCGGGTGCGAGCGCGTACGCCTCGTCGATGAAGAGCACCCCGCCGCGCGCCCGGTCGAAGGCGGCGGCGGTGCGGATCGCGGTGGAGCCGATGTGCTCGCCGACCAGGTCGACCCGGGCCACCTCGACCAGGTGTCCGCGCTGGAGCACCCCGAGCGAGGCGAGGATCTCGCCGTACAGCCGGGCGACGGTGGTCTTGCCGGTGCCGGGGGCGCCGGTGAAGACCAGGTGCCGGCGCAGCGAGGGCGCCTTGAGCCCGGCCTGGCGGCGGCGCCGGCCGACCGAGATCAGGTCGATCAGCGTGCGCACCTCCTGCTTCACCGTGGCGAGCCCGACCAGCGAGTCCAGCTCGGCGAGCGCTTCGTCGGCCGGCCGGCAGTCCGGGATGGGCGCGATCGCGGCGGTCGCCGACGAAGCCGCCGCCGCTGAGACCGCTGGAGCCGAAGCCGCCGAACCGGCGGGGGAGCCGGCCGAGGAGATCGAGGCAGCCGTCAACGCGGGCGTGCCGGACGGCAGTTGTCCGCCCCTCGGGCTCGGCAGGTCCGGTCGTCCGGAGGGCTTCGCGCCCGTCGGTGCGGCCGGTGCCACGTCGTCCGAGGTGCACCCCTCGGCGACCGGCCCCGGTTCGGAGAACTCGAACCCGGCCCGCTCGTTCTGCTCCGCCCGGCACCGGGTGAGCTGGGTACGGCACCCGTCGATGATGTGGAAGCCGAAGCCCTTGCCGTGCGAGACCCGGCAGTCCTCGAAGGTGCCCCGCCCCTGCGCCGAGACGTACACCCCGGCGTCGGTGCTGGCCCGTACGGTGCATTCGCGCAGCACCGGGTCGGCGCCCTTGGTGACGATCACCCCGGTGGCGACGTCGGAGATCTCGCAGTCGGTGAGCAGCCCCCCGCTGCCGTGGTCGCGGAACCAGAGCCCGGTCCCGGCCTCCTGGACCCGGCAGGAGGCCAGGGTGACCGTAGCTCCACCGCTGACCGAGACCGCCGAGCTGCGGATCCGGCTGAACGAGCAGTCCCGGGCGGCGGCGGCGGAGTCCCGGTCGAGGACGAACAGCGCGTCCGGCAGGTCGTGCAGCGAGCAGTCGGTGAGGGTGAGCCGGGCGCCGTCGCTGACCCACAGCGCCGGGTACTCGCCGGTGGAGCCGTGGAGCTGGCAGGACTCGGCGACCGCCTCGGTGCCCTGGTCCCAGACCGACAGCGCCCCGCGCCCGAAGTCCCGCACGGTGCTGTTGACGAGGCTGAGCCTGGCACGCCCGCGCAGGTCGGCGCCGTTCTCCGGCAGGTCGTGCACCCGGCAGCCGGTGAGCACCAGTTCGGCCTCGCCGTCCAGGGTCAGGCCGTTGCCGGTGACCCGGTGGATGTCGCAGTCGACCAGCCGTCCGCCCGCCTGTGCCTCGGCCTGCACGCCGCTGCCGCGGATCTCGTAGATCTCGCAGCCGGTGAGTTCGGCCGCGCTGCCCGGGTCGGAGAGCAGCACCCCGGCGCCGGAGGCGTGGTGCACCCGGCAGCGGTCCAGCGCGGCAGTCGCCCCGTCGAGGACGGCCAGCCCGGCCTGGCCGGCCGCGGCGACCTCGCAGTCCTCGAAGGCGGCGGCCGTTCCCTCGCCGCGCAGCCGCAGCCCCAGCCCGCCCGGGTTGGCGACCACGCAGCCGCGCAGGGTCGGCCGGGCCCCGCCGCCGATCTCGATCCCGGTGGCGGAGCGGGTCTCGATCCGGCAGCCGCTGAAAGCGGGCGTCGCCTGCGGCCCGGTGACCAGGACGGCCGGGGCGGAGCTGTCGCCGCCCTCGACCACCAGATCCTTCACGGTCGCGGCGGCGGTGACGGTGATCGCCACCCCGGAGGACGGTTCGATCCGGACGGTGCCCGGGCCCTGGGCCGGGACGATCGTCACCGGCTTGTCCAGCAGTACGTTCTCCCGGAAGGTGCCCGGCCGGACGGTCACGGTGTCGCCCGGCTCGGCGGCCGCCAGGGCCTCCGCGAGCGTGTCGTAATCGCCCGCGCGGCGACGCCAGCGGGATGCGCTGTCCTGGGTGACCCGGACCCTGTGCTCAGCCATGACGGTCTGTCGTCCCCACCTTCGTCGTGCCGGCGATCAACGGGCCGTGGGCGCGGGGGTGCGCGGGCCGTCCGCCCACCGTAGCGCGCCCCGGCGGGTGGTCCGTCCGGCCGTCCCGGCCCGCCCGGACAGTCGGCCCGGCGGCCCGCTGCCGCACGGTCACCGGGGGCGCCCACCGCGGTCACAGGTTCCGACCACTTGGTTCAACGAGCGCGCACAGCCGGAGTTCCGTACCGGTGGGCCGCACGCGGAACCCCGCTCGGGGAACGGCGGCGGCTCAGCGCACGTCGGCCGGCCAGTGCGTCCCGTCCTCCAGCACCTGGACGTCGTCGCCGAGGCTCAGAGCGCCCAGGACGTCGTCCTCGACGCCGGCCGGACGCTCGGGGATCAGGTTCTGTCCGAACGCGGCCCTGCGCATCAGCTTGTGGTGCCGGGCCAGGGTGCGCAGCGGCTCGGGCCCGCGCCGCTCGCCGCTCTCCTGGTCGGTGGTGGTGACCACGCAGCGGCCGCAGGGCTTGACCACCTTGAAGGTGAGCGCGCCGATCCGGATCCGGCGCCAACCGTCCTCGGCCCAGGGCTCGGAGCCGCCGACCACCACGTTGGGGCGGAAGCGCTCCATCGGCAGGGTCTCGTGGCCGTCCGGGTGCTCGGCGGCGATCAGCTCGTTGAGCCGGTCCAGTGAGGCGGTGGTGGTGAGCAGCAGCGGGAAGCCGTCGGCCATCGAGACGGTGTCGCCGGGCTCGCCGTACTCGGGGTCGACGGGCCGGGCGCGCGGGTCCTCCAGGTGCACCAGGCGGTAGTCGCCGAGGTGTTCGCCGATCCACAGGTGCGCCTCCTTGGCGGCCTCGACGGCGCGGAAGCGGGTGCCCCAGACCTCGACCTCGGCGACCGGGTCCCCGGTGGTGGCGGTGGGGGCGGCGACCTCGATCCGGGAGCCGTCGGGGGCGGTCAGCACGAGCGTGCCGTCGGGCAGGGGGAGAGCCCGGATCTGTCCGAGGGCGGCGTTCTCGCGCTGGCTGACGAAGCGTCCGGCGGGGTCGGCGAGCATCCATCGGCGGTCTCCGGCCAGACCCCAGGGGTGGACCGCGGCGGTGTCGGGGCTCAGGCGGTACATCGACTTGACGGGGTAGACGTGGAGTCCGGTGAGGTGCATTCCCCCATCCTGCCAGCAGCGGTGCGGCCGGACGTACGGCCCCCGGAACCGCTCCGGTCGCCGCGGGCCCGCACAGCCGCGCCGCCTGCGGGGGCCGGTACGCGCACGGACCGCCCGGTGCGCCGTGGGGGGCGTACCGGGCGGTCCGTGGATGACCCGTTTCTCCGTTCGCCCGGCGTTCAGGGGTCGCCGGGTGGTGCTCAGGTGGTGCGGGTGCGGGCCGGTGGGGTCGGCCCCTCGGTGGCAGTGCTCAGTAGCCCTGGCCCTGCGGCTGGTAGCCGCCCTGCTGGAAGCCGCCGGGTTCGCCGTACGAGCCCGGGCGCTGCGGCTGCATCGGGCGGACCGGCGCGACCGGCGCCATGGCCGGGCGCAGCTGGGCACCGCCGAAGCCCTGGTCGCCGCCCTGGCCCTGGAAGCCGGGGCCGGCCGGGTTCGGGCCGCCGAAGGACTGCTGGCCGCCGAAGCTCTGCGGACCGCCCTGCGGGAGGGTGCCGGGCTGGCCCTGGCCGAAACCGGCCGGTCCGCCGGTCGGCTGCGCGCCGAAGGTCTGCTGGCCGCCCTGGCCGATGAAGGTGTTCTGGCCGCCGAAGCTCTGGCCGCCGGTCGGCTGGTAGCCGCCGCTGGCGGTCTGGGCGAAGGTCGGGGCGGCGGGCTGCGGCCGCTGGTACGGCTGGGGGGCGCCGTAAGCGGGGGCGGGCGGCTGCGGTGCGGAGGCGTACGCCGGCGCGGACTGCGCGGGGATGTACGCCGTGGCCGGGCCGGCGGAGGGGCCGCTGCTCGGGCCGGGGCCCAGGGCGAGGCGGGCGGGCGGCAGCGCGGGGAGGTTGCTGCCGGCATTCTCGTACCCGTTGCCGTACCGGTTCTCGTAGGACGGGCCGAGGCCGGATCCGTAACCGGAGGACAGCGCCGGCGGCAGGGCGGCCGGCACGTTGATGGGCGCGATCTGGGGGACGCCGCGCTCAGCCACGAGGCTGTCGTAGATCGGCGTGCCGGAGGAGAAGGACGGAGAGGGGTAGCCGACTCCGTCGTAGGAGCGGGGCGAGGTCATGGGGCATACGGTAAGCCCACAATGCGCCTGCTGAGGAGAGCGGGAGGGGGAGCAGTTCGAGTGTTTACACAGTCTTCGCTCGCACAAAGGTTTCGAAAGTAGGAAGAACGGACATAACGGCGCTCAGTTCCGGACAACCCTGGCACCCCGTCAGTGATCGAACAGCACCCGGACGCGGCGATCGGGAGGCCTGGAGGTGACCGGCCGCTCGATGCCCGGGGTCCCATGGAGAAACTTTTGCGGACGGGGCGTGCGCCCGGCGCATTCGAGCCCCCACCGACGGTGCGACGGGGGCTCGTGAATGTTTCGGGAATAAATTTCCCGTCAGTGCTCAGAGCGGGCGATCCGGACGCCCGGCGCGAGCACGGCGCAGGCCGCCGTCGGGGTGTCAGTGCGACTGCAGCGCCTGCGACTGCGCCGGCAGGCCGGGCCGGGCGGCGACCTCGGTGGTGCAGAACGAGCAGCGGATCGCGGCGGCCGGGATCGAGCTCAGGCACTCCGGGCAGTCCACCTTGGCGGCCGGCGCGGGCTTGGACTTCTCGAAGCGGTCCTGCAGCTTGCCGACCGGTACCACCACGGCGAAGTAGATGACCGCGCTGACCAGCACGAACCCGATCACGGCGTTGACGAACAGGCCGTACGGGAACTTGGTGCCGCCCACCTCGAAGGTCTTCTGGGTGAAGTCGCCGACCGCACCGGTGGCGACCCCGACCAGCGGGGTGAGGAAGGCGCTGACGAACCCGGTGACGACGGCGGTGAAGGCCGCGCCGATCACGATGCCGACCGCGAGGTCCACCACGTTTCCGCGCAGCAGGAAGCTGCGGAATCCCTTGAACACCGGGTGACTCCAAATCCGAACGGGGTAGGGGCGGATGAGGCGGCGTGAGGGGCGCCCCGGCCGGACATCCTGCCCAGCGGCCGGGGCCGAGGTCCAACCCGCGTTCACCCGATCCGCGTAACCGGCCGAGGGTGCTGGCAGTGCCCCCGCCCCGGCCCGTACCCGATGCGCCCGGGCGGCGGGCGGGCCCTCCGCGTACCGGTCCATCGGCGTCGCGCGGCTCGTTCCCCACCCGATGGTGTGAGCCGGTACTTGTCGCGGCGTACGAGGGAGCGGAGAGCGGCACCGCGGAGCTGCGGGGGCGAGACGGGGCGCACGGCGGTCGCAACCGGCGCACGACGGCGGGTCTTCAGCGCACACCGGGTGTACGGGCGCGGGCGTGCGGGCCACCGCCAGGTTGCGCGAAGGGGCTGTACCGGGCGGAGCGCTGTGCCAAGGTCGGTCCATGCCCGACCCTACGGCGGCCGATTCGGCCGGAGCCCGCCCGTGTGTCCTGCACCTGATCAGCGACGAACGCCGGGGCGGCGCCCAGAACTTCGCCCGTGACCTCCACCGGGAACTGCGCCGCCGGGGCCAGGCCTCCGCGCTGTGCGCCCTCGCCCCGCACCCGGCCGTGCCACCCGCGCGGCCGGGTGCGGCCGCGTCGGGGGTGTGCACCGCGGGGACGGCCGTTCCCGGAACCTGCGGCGAGGGGTGTCCGGACACCGCCCGGCTGCGCGCCGCCGCCGTCCTCGGCCCCGGCCGCCTGCGCCCCGGCACCCTGCTGGGGCTGCGCTCCGCCGCCCGCGCGGCCGACGTGGTGCTCGCCCACGGCTCCGACACCCTGGCCGCCTGCGCCCTCGCCCTGGCCGGCACCCGCACCCCCTTCGTCTACGTCTCCGTCGGCCACCCCCGCTACTGGACCGCCACCCGGCTGCGCAGACTGCGCGGCGGCGCCCTGATGCACCGCGCAGCCGCCGTCACCACGCTCACCGACGAGGCGCGCGAGGTGCTGGAGGAGCAGTTCGGGCTGCCCGAGGGCAAGGTCCGGGTGATCCCCAACTCCCGGGCGGCCGAGAGCTATCCGCCCGCCGACGGCCGGGCCGACCGGCGCGCCGCCCGGCAGGCCCTGGGCCTGCCCGCCGACGTGCTGCTGGTCGCCTGGATCGGTGCGATATCCCCCGAGAAGCGGCTCGACCTCGCCCTCGACGTGCTCGACCGGCTGCCCGACGTCCGGATGGCCGTCGCCGGGGAGGGCCCGCTGCTGGAGGCACTGGCCCGCCACCCGGCCGCAGCCCGTGCCCACTTCCTCGGCCCGCTGCCCGACCCGGCGCCGCTCTACCGGGCCGCCGACGCGCTGCTGCTCACCAGCGACAACGAAGGCGTGCCCGGCGCGCTGATCGAAGCGGCCCTGGCCGGGGTGCCGGCCGTGGCCACCGACGTCGGCTGGGTGCGCGAGGTGGTCCGGGACGGTGCCACCGGAGCGCTGGTCGCCCCGGGTGACCCGCTCGCGCTGGCCGAGGCGCTGGCCAAGGTCCTGGCCTGCAACCGCGCGGGCCTCGGCGCGGCCGCCCGGGCGCACGCGCTGGAGCACTTCGAGCTGGGCGCGGTGGTGGACGACTGGCAGCGGCTGGTCGCCGAGGTGTGGGCGGCCGGCCCCGCGCACTGACGGGCCCTGCCCGGTGTGGGCTGCCTCGGCGACTTCCGGACGGCGCCTTTCGGACGGCGCCTTCCGGACGGTGCCTTCCGGACGGTGCCTCCGGTGCGGGCCCGACTGCGCCGTCCGGGTGAACCCGGGCCCGCCGTCCCGCCCCGACTCGCCGGTA
Source organism: Kitasatospora sp. NPDC059648 (assembly GCF_042734825.1). NCBI lineage: Bacteria > Bacillati > Actinomycetota > Actinomycetes > Kitasatosporales > Streptomycetaceae > Kitasatospora > Kitasatospora sp. NPDC059648. Next base: position 31,333 of record NZ_JBHWDU010000032.1, read on the forward strand.
ACGGGCCGTCACCAGCAGACTGCCCGGTGTGAAGTCGAAGTCGCTGCTGCGGTCCACCGTCCTGCTCGCCGTCGCCGCCGGGATCGCCGCATCCCCCGTCCAGGCCGGTGCGGTCTCCCACCAACCCCCCTCCGAGGGTGCCCAGTTCGTCAGGCTCGACCAGCCGCAGCCGGTGCGTGAGAGCGCCCGCACCGAGGCGGTCGAGTTCTTCTGGTACGACTGCAGCCACTCCCAGGCGCTGGAGCAGCCGCTGCAGGTCTGGGCCGAGAAGCACCGTGTCGACGTCGACCTGCGCCGGGTGCCGGCGATCTGGCAGGGCAGCCCGGACGAGGGCGTGCAGCGTGCCCATGCGCGCCTGTACTACACCCTGGAGCGCCTGGGCCTGGTCGAGCGGCTGCAGACCAGCGCGTTCCGCTCGATCCACACCGACCGGGCCGACCTCACCACCGAGGCCGCCGCCACCGACTGGGCGGTGCGCCACGGCGTCGACCCCGTGCGCTTCGGCACCGCCTACCGCTCCGCCGAGGTCGCGCGGTCGGTGGACGACGCGGCCGCCCAGTTCGTCCGCTACGGCATCAGCGAGCTGCCGACGGTGGTCGTCCAGGGCGAGTACCGCACCTCGCCGACCAAGGCCGGCGGCGTCGAGGGGATGCCCGAGGTGCTGGACTACCTGGTGCAGCGGGAGCAGCTGCAGAAGCACTGAGCGCCCACGAGCGGGTGACGGTCGATCAGCTCGCTCCGAGATCCCTTGCCTAACCATTCAATTGCTGTTTAATGGTTAGCATGAGCGAGCTGACGATCCCGCACGTCCACCACCGCCACGTCGACCTCGACGGCCTGCGCGTCTTCTACCGCGAAACCGGCCCGGCCGACGCGCCCGTCCTCCTGCTGCTGCACGGCTTCCCCTCCGCCTCGCACCAGTACGCCAGGCTGCTCGACGCCCTCGGCACCCGCTACCGGCTGATAGCCCCCGACTACCCCGGCTTCGGCAACAGCGACAGCCCCGCGCCCGACGCCTTCCCGTACCGCTTCGACACCCTCGCCGACGTGATCGAGCGTTTCTGCCTCGCCCTCGGCCTGGACCGCTTCGCGCTGTACGTCTTCGACTTCGGCGCACCCGTCGGCCTGCGGCTGGCCACCCGCCGGCCGGAGTGGATCACCGGCCTGGTGGTCCAGAACGGCAACGCCTACGAGGAGGGGCTCTCCGGCCAGGCACGGGAGTTCATCGCCCAACGACGCGGCGTCCCCGGCGCCGAGGAGGCCGCCAGGTCGATCCTCACCCTGGACGTCACCCGCAGCCAGTACGAGGGGGGCACCGGCGATCCCAGCCTGGTCGCCCCCGACGGCTGGACCCTCGACCAGCACTTCCTCGACCTGCCCGGCCGCAAGGACATCCAGGTCGAGCTGGCCCTCGACTACTTCTCCAACGTCGAGCTCTACCCGGACTGGCAGGACTGGCTGCGCGCCGACCAGCCGCCCACGCTGGTGGTCTGGGGCCGGAACGACCCCTTCTTCACCGAGGCCGGTGCCCGCGCCTACCTGCGCGACCTGCCCGGGGCCGAACTGCACGTCTTCGACACCGGGCACTTCGCGCTGGAGGAGAAGCTGCCCGAAATAGCCCCGCTGATCGACGACTTCCTCGCTCGGACGCAGAAGTAGCCGTTCGCATCGGTGAGTTCAGTCGCGACGCAGCAGGTAGGTGACGAAACCGAGCGTTTCCCGGTAGCCGTGCAGCCATTCGGCGCGGTGGCGGTCCGCGGCCTCGCGGGCGGCCGCCGCGTCGGCGTGGGCCGGGTGGTCCAGCGCCCACCCGGCCAGTGAGCCCGTCCAGGAGAACTCGTAGTCATCCCACTCCCGAGGCGTGCTGACGTGCCCGTACACCGGGGTCCAGCCGTCCGCGAGCACTCGGTCGGTGGTCGTGGCCAGGTCCGCGAAGTCCTCCGGGGCGGCGCCCAGCCCGTCCAGCGCGGCCCGGGACGGCTCGCGCTCCCAGAACCCCTCGCCGACCAGCAACCGCCCGCCCGGGGCGAGGAGTCCACGGGCCGCGGCGAGCGTGGGCAACAGCCCGCCGAAGGCGTGGGTGGCGCCCACGCACAGCACCAGGTCGAAGGGTTCCCGGTCGGTGAACTCCCGGGCGTCCCGGTGGTGCAGGCCGATCCGGCGCTCCACACCGAGCGCGGTCGCGGTCTCCCGGGCCAGGGTCAGCGCCGCCGTGTCCACGTCCACCCCCACCGCCCGCCAGCCCGGCCGCGCGGCCAGCGCCCGCAGCAGCCAGGCACCCTCGCCGCAGCCGAGGTCCAGCACCCGGCCGGCCTCCTGCCCGGCCAGCGCGCGGTCCAGCAGACGGGCCACCGACCCGTCCGACAACGGTGCCGCGATCGGGTGGTGGGCATGGGCGAGCCGGGAGATCCGCTGACGGTCCATCCGAGCAGTATGGATCGGACCGGCCCGGCGCGCCCGGGTTTTCCGCGCCCGCCTTGCCCGCCCGCGTCCGTCGGTGCCCGCTCGCGGCCGCCCGTGCCCGGCCCCGCTTGCCCGGGCTCGCCCGTCCCCGGTCCCGCCTGCCCGTGCCCGCCCGTGCCCGGTCACGCCCCGGAGTACGTCCGGCCCTTCCAGGCAGCGCCCCGGCCGCGCCAGTGCTGCACCGCCGAGTCCACCGTCATCAGCAGGTACAGCGAAGCCGTGAACGGCAGCAGCAGCACGGCCGCGGCCGGCTGCCCGTAGTACCGGACCATCGGCAGGTAGGTGCCCGCCATCAGCGCCCACGCCGCCCCGCCCGCCACCGCCACCGGAGGCACCTCCGCCACCAGCCCGGCCACCGTGGCCACCGGCGGGACCAGGTACACCAGCGCCAGCCCCAGCACCGTCCCGAGCAGCAGCAGCGGCGAGTGCCGCAACTGCGCGTACGCGCTGCGCGACACCATCCGCCACAACTGCTCCAGCCGCGGGTACGGGCGGACGCTGTCCACCTCCCCGGCCAGGCCCAGCCAGGTGCGCCCGCCCGAGGACTTCACCGCCCGGGCCAGCGACACGTCGTCGATCACCGCCCCCCGGATCGCCGCCACCCCGCCCGCGCGCTCCAGCGCCTCCCGCCGCACCAGCGAGCAGCCTCCCGCCGCGGCCGCCGTCCGGGAACCGGGACGGTTGCTCCGGCGGAACGGGTACAGCTGGGCGAAGAAGTACACGAATGCCGGAACGATCAGCCGCTCCCAACCGGTCTCCACCCGCAGCCGGGCCATCTGCGACACCAGGTCCAGCCCGTTGCCCTCGGCCGCGGCCACCAGCTCGGCCAGCGAATCCGGGCCGTGCGCGATGTCCGCGTCCGTCAGCAGCAGGTACTCGGCGTCCGGACCGGCCAGCTCCACGCCGTGCCGCAGCGCCCACAGCTTGCCCGTCCAGCCCGGCGGCAGCGGGGGAGGAGTGGTGACGGTCAGCTCCAGTCCGTCGATCGTCCGAAGCTCCGCGGCCAGTGCCCCGGTCTCGTCAGAACTGTGGTCGTCCACCAGGATCACCCGCGCCCGCCCCGGGTACTTCTGCGCCAGCAGCGTCGGCAGGCTCACCGGCAGCACCGCCGCCTCGTCCCGGGCCGGTACCACGATCACCGCCTCGGGCCACCGCACCGGCGGACGACGCGGCGGCAGCCGCACGTCGGTGCGCCAGAACAGACCGTGGCAGCACGCCAGCCAGAGCCAGACCAGCAGGGAGAACGCGGCGATCCACAGCAGGACGGTCACCCCGGCAGTCTGCCGCAGAACCGGCCGGGACGGGGGGATCGACTAAAGTCTTGCCTCGTGAAGATCGCACTGATGGACTCCGGAATCGGCCTCCTGGCCGCCGCCGACGCCCTTCGGAAGCTGCGCCCGGACGTCGACCTGGTGCTCTCTTCCAACCCGGCCTCGATGCCGTGGGGGCCGCGCACGCCCGAAGAGGTCACCGAACTGGCCCTCGGCTGCTGCCGGGCCGCGGCCGCCCTCGAACCCGACGCCCTGGTGATCGCCTGCAACACGGCCTCGGTCCACGCGCTCGCCGCCCTGCGTGCCGAACTCGAACCCGGCCTGCCGGTCATCGGCACCGTCCCGGCGATCAAGCCCGCCGCCGCGCTCGGCGGCCGCGTCGCCATCTGGGCCACCCCGGCCACCACCGGCAGCGACTACCAGCGCGGGCTGATCCGCGACTTCGGCGGCACCGCCGACATCACCGAGGTCGCCTGCCCCGGCCTCGCGGACGCCGTCGAGCACGGTGACGACGACGCCACCACCGCGGCCATCGCCGACGCAGCCGCCCGTACCCCGCACGGCACCGACGTGATCGTCCTCGGCTGCACCCACTACGAACTCGTCGCCGACCGCATCCGCGCCGCCGTCGCCCCCACCGCCTCCCCGGCCCTCGCCCTCCTCGGCTCCGCCGACGCCGTCGCCGCCCAGGCCATCCGCCGCGTCGCCGACCCCACCCGCACCGGCACCGGCAGCCTCACTGTCCTCCACGCCGGCCTCCCCGCCGCCCTCCCGCCGACCGCCACCCTCTACGCGCAGGGCCTCACCCTCGCCCCCGTCACCGCCTGATCCCACCAACCCGGGCTCCGCGTCACACGCCGGCCAGGCCGACTCCCCGCCCATTGCGGGCGCGGAAGCAGACGATTTGGCTCCCGTGCCACCGGCCCGAGCCACGGCCGGGAGCCTGGCGCAGGCTCTGCGGCGGAAGCCGACCGGGCCGCCTTCTCGTGCGGGAGGACAACGGGAGGGCCTGAGGTTGCCGTGGGACGTGGGTGGTCTTCGAGACCGACCAGCCGCGTGAAGTGGCTGGATCGGGTGCCTGGGCGTGCCGGGCAGGCAGGGCGTGTGCCTGGTGGGCAGTGCGTCGGCACGCGGGAACGGCCTGAACCGGACGGCGCTGCGCGGGGAGCGGCCCCCGCACAGCGCCGTCGGGGGTCAGGCGACTTCTCGGCGGCGCCAGCGGCGGTAGGCGGGTTCGAGGCCGGAGAGGATGGTGTCGAAGCGGCGGGTGCTGGTGGTGGAGTCGACCTGGAGGCGGCTGATCTGGAGGGGGTGGGTGGGGAGTCGGGGGCCGAGTCGGTGGTCGGAGAGGAAGCCGAGGCGGTAGCCGAGTTCCTGCAGAACGGTTTCGGCACGGGGGTCGTGGCCGCCGTCGGGGTAGGCGAAGGCGATCGGGGGTTCGCCGAGCCAGTGGGTGAGGGCTTCGTGGGCGCCCGTGATCTCGGTGCGGACGGTGGCGTCGTCGCAGCGACCGAGGCAGGGGTGCCCCTGGGTGTGGTTGCCGATGGCGACGCCGCCGTCCCGCAGGGCGAGCAGGTCGGCGGGGGTGAGCTGTTCCTGACGCGGTGGCCGTCGGTCGGCGCTGATCCGCAGTTCGTGCAGGCTCCGGCGCCGGTCCGGGTCGGGCATGGCCTTGAGCCGGGGGAGCAGTTGGGAGGGGTGGCCGCAGTCGAGTGAGCGGGCGCGGCCGCCGTGGCGGGCGAGGAAGTCGGCCTCGTGCCACCAGAAGGGGCGCTCGGTGCCGATGAGTTCGGAGATGACGAAGGCGGTGGCTGGGATGCCACGCGCGTCAAGGGCGGGCAGGGCGTGGGTGAGGACACTCCGGTCGGCGTCGTCGAAGGTGACCAGGACGCTGCGCGGCGGCAGCGGCCGCCGCTCGGTGACGGCCTGGAGGACGGCTTCCAGCGAGACCGGGGTGGCGAGTCGCCGCAGCCGGTCGAGCTGGGCGCCGAAGGAGCGGTGGTCGGTGACCCCGTGGTAGGCGAGGACGGCGAGTCGCTGGGCGGCCCGGGCCCGGAACAGCGGCTGTACGGGGGCGAACCGCAGCCATTCGCCCCGTGCGTCCTGTTGTTCCGTCTCGGTCCGCTTCGCGTCGGCGTTCCCCGTGCCGACGTTCCTCGCGTCGGCGTTCCCCGTGCCGACGTTCCTCGCGTCGGCGTCCCCGGCGCCGACGTTCCTCGTGTCGACGGTCCCCGCGTCGACGGGCCTCGTGCCGAGGTGCCTCCCGCCGAGGAGCGTCGTATCGAGTCGCTTGGTGTCGAGGCGCTTGGCGTCGAGGTGCGTGGTCTCGAAGCGCTTCGCCTCGACGGCCGGTCGGGTTCGGCCGGCGCCGTGGTGGTCGGACGCGCAGCCGGTGGGAGGTGGCAGTGCCCGCACGCCGGGCACGGGCCTGGCGCGGGCCGGGGAGGTCGGTGGGGTGGACTGGGTCTGCGGCAACGGTTCCCCCTTGGTCGCCGAGCGGCGTGGCGGTACCGCCGGAGGACGGAGCCCGGCCTCCGGCTCCAGGGGGCGGCGGCTCCGCCCCCTGGGTATTCCGGTTCTCGGTGGGGGGTTCTCACCCGTCCCGTGAACGGCTCCTGGATCACTCGATGCCATTGAGACCGCTGCACCGGACGGATGGTTGTACCGGGATGGCGAGGATTTTTCGTGGACTGATTGTGGAGCATGCACACGCCTCCGCAGGGGCACTGGAACTCCCGTACGGGCAGTCGTGCAGGGTGCCCGGCGGCTCACTTCCCGCGGGCTGCCCGGCCGGCCCGCCCGGGGTACCTTGGGCTCATGGCAGATGCGGACCGTGATCCCTTCCACCCGCACGGTGCGACCCGGTGGGGCCGCGCGTGCAGCGGTGGAGCCCTGGTCACCCACCGGATTCCGCTGGCCGTGGCAGGTGTGGCCTGCCTCGTGCTGGGCATCGTCGTGGCCGTGATCGTCCCGGACAGTGACGGTCCGGCGTGGGCGATGGCAGTGGCCGGCTGCCTGGCGGCGGGGGTGCTGCTGCTCGGCCGGATCGTCTTCGGGGTGCTCCGGCGGCGGGGCGCCGCGCTTTGACGGCGTTCTGACAAATTGCGGGTCACTCCACCGGCCGACCCGGCGTGATTGATCAACAGATCGAGCGAAATTGGTCAGAACGACCGAATTTCATCTCTTCCGACAATCGCGCGCTCTCTTCTTTCACCATTTTCGGACAATGGCTTCATCCTCCTCTCCCGTGAATGCCTTCCCGAAGGGAGCGGTCAGCCGCCTCGGTAGGCTGCGCCGCATGGCGATTCCCCCCTTCCTCCTGGAACTCCGCTCCCTCGTGGGCAACCGTCCGCTCTGGCTGAGCGCCGTCTGCGCCGTCGTCGTGGACGACCGGGAGCGGGTGCTGCTCGCCCGTCGGGTCGACGACGGCCGGTGGGCCTCGGTCGGCGGCATCCTCGACCCCGGTGAGCAGCCGGCCGACGGCGTGGTGCGCGAGTGCCTGGAGGAGACCGGTGTGGTGGTCGTGCCCGAGCTGCTCGCCTCGGTGACCGTCACCGGGCCGGTCACCTACCCGAACGGCGACGTGACGCAGTACCTGGTGCTGACCTTCCGCTGCCGGGCGGTCGGCGGCGAGGCCCGGGTGAACGACGACGAGTCGCTGGAGGTGGGCTGGTTCGCGCTGGACGGGCTGCCGCCGATGCTCGACTTCGAGCACGAGCGGCTGCGCCACGCGCTGCAGTGCAGTGGCCCGGCGGTCTTCAGCCGGGCGGGCAAGGAGTACCCGTAGCGCCCGGTCAGCCCTTCTGCTGCCGGTAGGCCTCCTCCGCCGCGTCCAGCACGGCGGTCAGGTCCCCGCCCGCCGTGGCGGTCGCGGCGGCGGCCACCGCGCCCTCCACGAACGGCGCGTTCGCGAAGCGGACCGGGAACGGCAGGCCGTGCTCGTCGGCGTCGGACAGCAGGGTCCGTACTGTGGTGACCGCTCCGCCGAGGTCGGCGAGCACCACCACGCCGTGGCCCTGGTCGACCCGCCGGGTGGCGGCGGCCACCAGCACCGCGCTGATGCCCGGCCCGTCGGCGGGGTCGCCGCCGGTCGCGGCGACCGGCGCGGGGGAGTCGGATCCGGTCAGAGTGAGCGCCAGGGAGCGTACGGCGGTGGCCAGTTCCTGGCTGTGCGAGACCAGGACGATCCCTACCCGGCCGTGCACGGCGGTCCGGGCCGGGGTGGGCCGGGGCAGCGGGGTGGGCGAGGTCGGGGTGCGGGGCGCCGGCGGGTGGGCCGAGGGGGCGTCGGAGATGGGGATGACGTCGGCGCGGGTGCGGGTGCCGTCCCGGCGGCTCATCGGCTGCTCCCTAGGGCGGGGTCGTGGGCGGGTCGTGAACGGGCCAGGAGCGCCGGGGTGGCGCGGTGACGGCTCGGGGCCCGTACGACACCGCCGACCGACCCCTGCCCGGCGGGCGGGTCCGTGCGCGTCCTGGCAGCACTCTGGCAGCTGCCCGGGGCCCTCGCCGGTCGGGACACGCCCCACCGCGCCCCGACCGCTCCTCCACCGGCCCTCCTTCCCGTCCGGCGGAGACCTCGTCAACCCGCTGACCGGGGCCGGGGGGTGTGACTAGGCTGATCGTGGAACGCCGTCGGGAGGAGATCGGTCAGTGGCAGTGAACAGCGGGACGGACACCGGGGTGAACGCCGGTGCGGCCGGGGCGGAGCCGGAGCTCGCGCCGAACGGGAAGCCGAAGGTGGACTTCACCGGGGCCGAGTGGCTGTGCAGCAGCCAGGGGGTGGGCGACGTCCAGATCGCGTTCGTGGACGGCTACATCGGGATGCGGGACGGCCGTCAGGAGGACGGGCCGGTCCTGGTCTTCACCCCGGCCGAGTGGCGGGCCTTCGTGCTCGGTGCCCGGGACGGCGAGTTCGACCTCACCTGAGCCGTCTCACCTGAGCCGCGGCACCTGAGCCGACCCCACCGGGGTCGGCCTCACCGGGGTCGGCCTCACCGAAGCCGGCGCCCGCGGAGCGGTCCGAGCTGCAGGGACACGTGCAGCGTCCGGGCCGCTCCGCGGGTGGTTCCGGGCGGGTTCCGGAGCGGGCGCGGACGCTGATTCCGGCGCCGAACATCACAACTGATGATCTTTTGAGCGTGCCCCGTCATCATTTCTGTTGACTGTTAGACAAACGCAGCTCAGAGTATGAGCACAGGCAGACGCCGTGCCCACCGCCCCCACGCGGCCAGACACGGCGCCTGCTGTGCGGCCCGGCAGCACTGCCAGGCCATACCTCCCAGTCATCCCCTGCGCACCGGGGTGCGTCGGCCGGTCCCGGCCCACGAGGGGCCGGCAGTCGCCGGGAGGCTGGCGCCGAAGCCGAGAGCGACTCGGACAACGGCACCTTTTGCTCGGGACCCGCACGCCCCCACGCGGCGGCGTCCCGAGCAGATCCACGGGAGCGACGGGCCGGGGCCCCGCGGATCTGGCTCTTGTTGCACGGAACTGCAGTGGAACTGTTGGCTTGTGTGTTTGTGCTGTGTGCGACGACGAAGCTGGGTGCTCGGCAGTTCGGCACGACAAGTGCACAGTGAGGGATACGCGTGTAGGGCCGCGTTGCGACATGCCGTCCCCCCGGAGGGTGAACCCCAGAACGGCTGTCGTGCTGAACCGAACGTAGCCCGGACGGTTGCTCAGAGTCAACATTGGTCTCTGAGCGTCGACCTCCCGCCCGTCCTCCGTCGGGGCCCCACCCGCCTCGCGAGTGTGGTGTGCCGGACACGTACGATGTTCCCATGTCTTTTCTCCGCCGTCGCTCCGGACAGCCCGCCGGCCCGGACTTCGACGTGCTCGCGATGGACCCGGGCGACTGGCCCGGCGACTTCGGTGCGGCCATGATGACCGGCCCGGACGGCTCCTGCCAGGGCATTTTCCTGCGCTACGACCTGTTCGGCGGCAGAGGCCCGGCGATGTTCATCGGCAACCTCCCCGAGGGCTCGCCCGCCCGGGAGACCGGCGACGAGGTGCCCTTCGAGGTGCGGCAGCTGCTCGCGGCGCTGGAGAACGACGAGCCGGTCGAGTTCGTCTCCGCCGAGGACTTCCCGGTCATGCTCGGGGACGACCTGCTGATCGTGAAGAAGGTCAAGGTCAGCGAGGAGCGCGTGTTCTGCGCCCAGTTCGGCCGCAGCGACGGCGTGCTGGTCACCATCGCGTCCTGGGACCGACCGATTTCGGACGACCTGTATCAGCTGCTGAAGCCGCTTCCGGCCGACATGTTCCAGCAGGGCTGACCGGGCCCGCCCGGGGCCCGGACGCTGCTTGACGGTATCGATCACCGGTTCGTACAGTCGCGGGCATGCCGTGCCGTCTCCTGCTGTTGACCCGCCGCAGGCATCTGGACCTGCGCCGGACCGCCAGCGCGGTCTGTCCGGGCCGTTGAGGGGGGATTCCGCCCCCGTGGCGGCGGGCGACCGGCCGGACCGGGTCGGCGCCGACATCCCGGGGGAGGGTCGGGTGCCCGCCTCCGGGGCCGCCGGCCGGTTCCGCGCGCCCGTACGGCGTGCCGCCCGCACTCGCTGAGCCACGCTGCCGCCCGGAGGCACCAGTCCCATGACGACCACCGCCGCCGACGATCGTTCACGGAACGATCGCCATCGAACCGAATCGTCGGATTCCGGCCACACCACGCCGCCCGGCCCGCCGGTACCGCCCGCGTCGCCCGCGCGACCGAAGGCCCCCGCCAGAGCCGCCGCACCCGAGCCCGCACCCGACCGCTCCGCGATCGAGGCCGCACTGGCCGGCCTGCCCCGGGTCGTCGACCTGCTCGCCGCCCGTGCCGAGGAGCACGACCGCGACGCCACCTTCCCGTACCAGGGCATCGAGGCCGTCCACGAGGCCGGACTGCTCACCCTGACCGTCGCCCCGCGGTACGGCGGACCGGGCGGCACGCTCGCCGACACCGTCCGGGTGCTGGCCCAACTCGGCCGCGGGGACGCCTCGGTGGCCGTGGTCACCGCCTTCACGCTGCTCCAGCACGCCGAGCAGGGCCGCCGCGCCGGCTGGCCGACGGCCGGCTACCGGCGGCTGCTCACCGAGTCGCGCCGCGGACCCGCGCTGGTCAACACGCTCCGGGTGGAGCCCGGCGGTCGACCGGACGCGCTGCCCGGGACGGTGGCCCGGCGGGACGACGCAGGCTGGGTGCTGACCGGCCGGAAGACCTACTGCACCGGCGCCGAGGCGCTGGCCTGGATGGCCGTCACCGCGCGGACCGACGAACCCGAGCCCAGGGTCGGCACGTTCCTGGTCCGCGGCGAGAGCGAGGGCCTGGAGATCGACCCGACCTGGGACCAGCTCGGCCTCCGGGCCAGCGCCAGCCACGACGTCGTGCTCGACGGGGTGCGCGTCCCGGCCGAACTCGCCCTCGGCCTGCGCACACCCGGCCGGGAGGACGGTGCGGAGGCCGAGCTCGCCCGCGCCTGGCAGGACCTGGCGCTCGGCGCGGTGGCGATCGGCGTCGCACGGGCCGCTGAGGGCTGGCTGGTCCGCTTCCTGAACCAGCGCACTCCGGCCAACCTCACCGAACCGCTCGGCACCCTGCCGCGCTACCGCTGCGCCCTCGGTGAGATCGAGGCCCAGCTGATCGGCGCCGAGGAACTGGTCCACGGCCTGGCGCCCCGGGTGGACCGGGGCGAGCCGGACGCCGTGGCCCGGACCGGGGCCGCCCAACTGCTGGCCACCCGGGCCGCCACGGCGGCCGTCCAGCAGGCCGTCACGCTCACCGGCAACCCGGGACTGAGCCGACGTCACCCGCTGGAGCGCTACCTGCGGGACGTGCTCAGCAGCCGGGTGCACCTGGCGCCCGAGGAGGCCGTCCTGGACGCCGCCGGCCGGGCCGCCCTGGAACGTGGCGCCCGGCCGTAGCGGCCCTGCGGTTCACCACCACCCCCGTGGGCGGGGCGGTTCGGCCATGCCCGGCGGTCGGGCAGGGCCCTGCGGTTGGGCGGGGCGCCGTCGTTCAGCGCGTGCCGACCGCGGCCCGGACCGCGCGGCGGGCCAGCGCGGCGTCGTCGTAGAGCCGGCGGATCATGATCCGCTGCTCCTCGCCGGCGCCCGGCACGTCGTACAGCCGGATCTCCCGCATCAGCACCAGCACCAGGTTCACCAGGAACGCGTCCCGGGCCAGCGTGCCGCCGTTCTGGGCGAGTTGGCTGATCTGGCGGCGGGCGGCGGTGTCGCCGGACAGGACGCTCCACAGCACCGCCAGGTCGTAGCCCGGCAGGTACCAGCCTGCCTGCTCCCAGTCGACCAGCACCGGACCGGACGGCGCCAGCAGCATGTTGCTGAGCAGGGCGTCGCCGTGGCACAGCTGCAGCGGGGTGTGGCCCAGGCCGTGCAGGAGGCCGCGCAGGTCGCCGGCGTCCCGGTCGGTGAGCTGGCCCACCGAGTGGTAGCGGGCGATCTCCAACTGGTAGTCCAGGCGCGGCTGGAAGACGTCGCCCGGCGGCCGCCAGAGGTTCAGCGTCCGGACGGCGCCGAGCAGCGCCCGGACCTCGCCCGGGGTGGGCGCGTTGACCGGGTGGCGTTCCCGGGCGGCCGGCCGCCCGGGAACGCGCTCCATGACGAGCACGCACCGGTCGTGGTCGGCCGCGACCAGCCGGGGCAGCCGCACCGGCGGGCGGTGCCGGACGAACGCCCGGTAGACCGCGACCTCGTGGTGGAAGTCGGCCACCAGCTGCTCGAAGTACTCACTCCGCACCGCCTGCGGCGCCAGGCACTTGGCGACCACCGGAGCCCGCCCGATGGTGCCCGCCACCAGGATGTGGCGGCTGCCCTCGCGCAGGACCTGGCGCGGGGTGAACGCGGGACATATCCGCGCGACGCTGCCCAGCGCCGCCCGCACCGCCGGGGTCTGGAGCGCCGATGGATCGATCCGCTCCGGTCCGAGCGGCTGGCCGGGCCGCCGGGCCCGCAGCACCTGGCCGTCGGCCTGGCGGGCCAGCGGCAGGCGGTGGCCGACGGGCGGGGCGGCCTCGGGGGTGCGCAGCCCCAGCGCGGTACGGCCGGCCGGGACCCGGGCGTCCGTGGACCGGCCCTCGGTGCCGCGCGGGGCGACCGGACGGCTCGCCGGGGGCACCTGCTTGGGCCCGGGACGGCCGGCGGCTGCGGTGGGGGGGCGCAGCGCGGTGCGGGTCGCGGTCGGCGTGGGGGTCGTCGCTGAGGAGTACATGGGCTGGGGGTGGTCCCTTCCGGTCCGTCGGCGGGTGCGCCCCGCGGGGGCGGGGAGGGCCGCCGCCGGGTGCTTCCTGGCGCGACGGCGGCCCTGCTGCGGTCGGTGGGTGGAGCGCGGGCGCCGGGCACGGACGCGGGGTCGGGAACCCCTGTTCGGCAGTGCTCCGGCCGTCCGCACCCTGGGGAATGCGGTCGGCCGGACTGCCGTGGCCGTGCCCGGCGTCCCCGCGCCACCCGGCCGCGCCACCCCCTCGGGTGAGGACCGGGAGCGCCCCGTGCCACGGTCGGGGGACTGCCCCGGCCCTGGTGGGACGCCGCCCGACCCGAGGGGCGAGGTGGCGCACCCCTACAACACACCCGTCGGGCACTGGCTTAGTAGTCTGGCGGGCCCTGGCGAACGGTGGCGAATGCTCGCCTGGCACTTGCCGGAGCCTCTAGCCTCGAAGTGCCGAGGAACCTGGGGGCTTCATTTGAGCAGGGAACCCAACACCCGACTCGCCGATCTGTTCGTCCTGACCGGATGGTCCAAGGGCGAGTTGGCGCGGCTGGTCAACCGTCGGGGTGCCGCGCTGGGGCAGCAGCAGCTGTCCACCGACACGTCGAGGGTACGGCGGTGGATCGAGCATGGGGAGATCCCGCGCGATCCGGTGCCGAGGGTGCTGGCAGCCGTGTTCACGGAGCGGCTCGGCCGTGTCGTCACCACTGAGGACCTCGGTCTGGAACGACACCGGCCCACCAGGTCCGGAGCGGAGCCCTCCGCAGCAGCGCCGTGGTCGCCGGATCGAACAGCCGTGGTCCTCACCGAGTTCACGGGAATGGACCTCATGCTGAACCGACGTGGATTGGTGGGCGCCGGAGCCGCGCTCACGACCGGGGCGGTCATCGCCGACTCGCTGAAGGGCTGGCTGGGCGGGGACGCGGTGGCGTACGCGGCCTCGGTGCCCGGGCCCCGCCAGGTGGTCACCGGGGGCGGCGCGCGCCCGGTGGTGGACGTGTACGACGCGGGCCCGGTCGGGCTCGACGAGGTGGAGTCGCTGGAGCGCTCGGTGCAGGTGTTCCGGGCCTGGGACGCCGCTCGCGGCGGCGGGCTCCAGCGCAAGGCGGTGGTCGGTCAACTGAACGAGGTGGGCGGCCTGTTGACCCACCGCCACGCACCGGCGGTGGAGCAGCGGTTGTGGCTGGTCGCGGCCAACCTGGCGGTGCTGGCAGGCTGGATGTCGCACGACGTGGGCCTGGAGCCCACCGCCCAGCGGTACTTCATGATCGCGGCCGAGGCGGCCAAGGAGGCGGGCGACCGGCCGCGGGCCGGCGAGGCGATCTCCCGGGCCGCCCGGCAGATGGTGCACCTGGGCCGGGCCGACGACGCGATCGACCTGATGTCGGCGGCCAAGGCGGGCGGTGGTCTGCTGCTGCCCAGAACCCGTGCGATGTTCAACACCGTCGAGGCCTGGGCGCACGCCTCGATCGGGCACTCCCAGGACACCTACCGGCTGCTCGGCGAGGCGGAGGACCTGTTCACCGAGGAGTCGCCGGAACCCGCGCCGTCCTGGATGCAGGTCTTCGACGAGGCCGAACTGCGCGGCATGCAGGGGCTGGTGCTGCGCACCCTGGCCGAGCACGACGAGGCGGCCGCCCCCCGGGCCCGGCGGCACGCGGAGCGGGTGATCGCCCTGCGGGAGGGCACCGGGCAGCTGCGCTCGGCGCTGTTCGACCGGATCACCCTGGCGTCGGTGCAGTGGATCGCCGGGGAGCCGGACGCGGCGGCGTTCCAGGCCAAGATGGTGATGAACCTGATCGGCCAGAACTCCTCGCACCGGACCTGGGACCGGCTGCGCGAGATGTACCGGCTGACGGCGCGGTACCGGGGGCTGCCGGTGGTGGACGAGCTGCGGGCGGAGCTCGGCCGGGAGTTGCGGGCGGCGGACGCCAAGAACCGGCCGCGGCCGTCGTGAGACGCCCGGCCGGCGGGGCGCCGACCGGGCAACAGGCGGGGGTTCGGGCCGGCGGCGGGACTCCCGATCAGGCCGACGGGGCCGGCCGGAGCAGCATGCGCAGCGCGGTGACCGTGCCGTCCGCGCCGAGTACGGGCTCGCCCGCGCACTCGACGCTGTCGTGCCGTCCGCAGGGGCGGCGGATCCGCAGCGTGCCGGCGGCCGGACGGCCGTGCACCAGGGCGTCGGTCATCATCCGGCGCAGCAGCGGCCGGTCCGCCTCGGGGAGGCGGTCGGGCAGCCGGTCGAGGCTGAGCGGGCCGTGGCCCGGGTCGCAGCCGAGGAGGAGGTAGGTCTCGGCGTTCCAGCGGACGCCGTCGGTGAGCAGGTCCCACTCCGCCGAGCCGATGATCGGCTTGTCGTCGTGGTCGCGGCGGCCGGGGTGGCCGCCGCTGTCGAGGGAAGGGCCGGACGGCCCCTGCGTCGTGCCGTCCACTCCGCCCTCCGTTCCGCTGTCGGACCCGCCGACGGAGCCGTCGTCCGCGCTGCCTTCCGGGTGCCCGCCGGGGCGCCGTCCACCGTGGCGGTGGCCGGCGGGCGGGCGGCGCCCAAGGGCATGCTCATGACGGGTCCATCGGTCGGCGCGGCCCCCGTGCGGGTCCTCGGGGGTGGTGACAAGACTGTCGCACAGCGTCCACGCCGGTGTGGGCGATTTGGACATAACGCAGGCAAAATTCCCCTGGCATATGCCACTGTGGCAGCGGCCCTCGTCGCCCTGTGTGCGGAAGAGGGTCCGAGGCGGTAACCTTCGGTGATTCCGGCGCCCGGGCGCCCACCGCAGTACCGACCAGAGACCCCCGGCGACGGAAATCCCGTTGCCACTACGACCGCCGCAACGGATGCTGACCTCATGTTCGAGCCAGTGATAGCACCTAGTGCCAGCCTCCTAGGCCTCCTGCAGCGAGGCCGCGGTGACGGGCAGCTCCACGCGCTGGCCGCCGACCGTGCCGAGGCCATCGCCGCGCTGGAGGAGTGCGTCACCAGGGATCCGCGGGCCGACTGGCAGGTCGAGAGCCGCTCCCTCTACTACGCCCGCCTCTACATGGAGCTGGAGGCGCCCCTCGACGGCATCGAGGACCACCTCCACTCCGCCGAGGACCTCGTCAGCGATGACGAGAGCCGCACCGGCCTCGCCCTCTCCGTCCTGGGCCACCTCGCCGCGTACGGCCGGCGCGACGCGCTGCTGATGCTGCGCGAGTACGCCGCCACCGGTGCCAACTGGACCTGGGCCCTGGACGAGCTCGCCCTGCGCGACGACGACCGGGGTCTGCTGCTGCTCGGCACCGCCGTGCTGGACCGCTTCGCACCGGGCCCCGAGGGCGACGCCGAGCTGCGCGAGTTCATCCGCAACGCCTACGAGCCCCGGCCCTGGCGGCTCTGGGCGGCCTACCACCCGAGAGTGGCCGCGGCCAGCGAGCAGTCGCCCTTCGACCTCTGGCAGCGCCAGCTCAACCGCAGCGGCGTCACCCCTGGCTGGTCCACTGCCGACGTCCTGGCCTGGGCCGACCAGGGGCAGCTGGGTGACCTCAACGCCGGTGCCTTCCTGGGCCGCCCCGAGCCGGAGCGCGTCGACGAGGACCCGTCCGGCCCGGACGCCGTGGACCGCCGCGCCGCCGCCGCCGCCCGCTGTCTGACGGCCGTCGTCCGGCCCGAGGACCGCCCCCTCCTGCTGGAGACCGCCCGCGGTGGCCTGCGCGGCGCCCGGCGCGCCGCGCTGCGCTACCTGGTCGACCAGCGCGACCCGGCCGCCCTCGAACTGATCGAGGCTGCCGCAGCTGACGTGGACGACCGGATCGTCCGGGCAGCGCTGGAGCTGCTCGGCCGGATGCGCGGCCCCGAGGTGCTGGCCCAGGCCCGCCGCTGGGCGGACCCGGCCAGCGGCGGAGCCGACAGTGCGCTCGGCGAGACGGCCGTCCGCCTGCTCGCCGACGCCGGGGAGCCGGTCGACGCGCCGCTGGTGGTCGCCGGGCTGCGCCGCTGGATCTCCGTGCGCGGTGTCAGCGGTACCGGCCTGGGATCGCTGGTCGACGGTGCGGGGCGGCTGGCCGCCGCAGACGCCGTCCCCGTCCTGCGCCACATCTACGGGGAGGCCGCCTCCTCCGAACTGCGCGGTCGCGCCGCCCGGGCGCTCGCCGTGACCGATGTGCACTTCCCCGAGGGGCCCGCCGTCGAGTGCCTCTGGGACTGCGAGGAGTCCACGCGCGAGCTCGCCGCGCGCCACGTCGCCACCACGGGCGACGCGCGTGTGCTGGAGCGGCTGCGGAGGCTCGCCGCCGACCCGGCCGAGGAGGCCGAGGTCCACGCCGCCGTCCGCGGCCGATTGACCGCCGCCCGGGAGTTCGGGCGTTAGGGGCGTGTCCTCGGGCCCGAGGGCCTCAACGTTCAGTGGGCCGGGACACCGTGCGGGTGTCCCGGCCCACTGCCCTTTCGGGCGCCGCCGGGTGGAACGCCGTTCTACTTGACCGAACCCGCGTCCGGGGCCAGCACGCCGCCCGCCACCAGGCCGGTGATCAGGACGCCGAGCGGCACCCGGTACACCACGAACGGCAGGAAGCTGTTGTGCGAGATGTACCGGAGGAACCAGGTGATCGCCGCGTAGCCGCCCGCGAAGGCGATCACGGTGGCCAGGACCGTCGGCCCCCAGGCCGGGGCCGGTCCCTCGCCGATCTCGAACAGCTCCAGCGTCCCCGAGGCGAGCACCGCCGGGATCGCGAGCAGGAACGAGTAGCGGGCGCCGCCTCCCGGCTGTAGCCGAGCAGCAGGCCCGCACTGATCGTGCCGCCGGAG
Organism: Kitasatospora sp. NPDC059648; assembly: GCF_042734825.1. Taxonomy (NCBI): domain Bacteria; kingdom Bacillati; phylum Actinomycetota; class Actinomycetes; order Kitasatosporales; family Streptomycetaceae; genus Kitasatospora; species Kitasatospora sp. NPDC059648. The sequence continues at coordinate 49,055 of NZ_JBHWDU010000032.1, forward strand.
CGGGAGACGCCCGGGATCAGCGCCAGTGCCTGGGTGAAGCCGTAGGCGGCCGCGTGCGGCAGGGGCAGGTCGGTGATCGGACGGGCGTGGCGGACGGCGCGGGTGCGGTCGGCGAGGGCCAGCAGCAGACCGAAGACGATCAGCGTGGGGCCGATGGTCCGGAGGTCGCGCAGATGGGTCTCGATGGTGTCCTGGAACAGCTTGCCGAGGACCCCGGCGCGCGGCCGATGGTACGGGGTGAAAGCGACAGGTCTTTGTTCATCCTTTAATCGGACTTTGCGCACCGGCCCGACCCGGAACTAGCGCGCCGGGCCGCTCCGGGACCGGTTGAAGGGCCGGGCCCGGACCCAGGTGCGGTCCTCCGTCAGGTACGCCTCGACCCGCAGTCCGGCGTCCGTCAGGGCCTGTTCGAAGGCCTCCGTGCTGAGCGGGCGGGACAGGAAGGTCTGGGTCCAGGTGCCGTCCGGGAAGACGTACTCCGCGTGGACGGAGTTCACCCCGGAACCGACCGGTGTCGCGGAGAGGATCCTGGCCACCCCGTCCGTCCCGGCGATCCGGCTCTCCCGCGGGACGTTCCGGTGCCAGTCCTCGCCCTCCCGCTGCACCAGCACGCAGCCGTCCCCGGTGACGTGCCGCCGGCAGGTCTCCAACAGGCCCTGGCGGACGGCGGGGTCGCCGGCGTGCACCAGGAAGGAGGCCAGCACGACGACGTCGAAGCGCTCGCCGAGGTCCAGCCGCTCGATCGGGCTGCGCACCGTGCGGACGTCCGCGCGCACCCGGGCCAGCATCTCGGCGGACTCGTCCACGGCCGTGACGGCGAAGCCGCGGTCGACCAGCGGGTGGGTCATCCGGCCGACGCCGCAACCCAGTTCGAGGATCTTGGCGCCGGGTGGCACCGCGGCCTCGATCACGTCCGGGGCGTCGCCCACCGGGAGGCGGGTCCACACCTCGACCGCGCAGCCGTCCGGGGTGATGGCGCCGGGGCCCGTGCCGTCGTAGCCCTCGCGTCGCTCGTCGCTCATGTGTGTGTCGTTGCCCATGGGGCCATCGGAACACGGGTGGGGTGCGGAGGGAAGGGCGGTTCGGCGCCTTTCGGTCAACGCGGGCGATTCCCCTCTTCCTCCTGTCGGTGCGTCAGGCCGTCAGGCCGTCAGGTCGTGGAGAAATGAGTCCGCCGGTCCGCCGGTCCGCCGGTCCGCCAGTTCGTCCGTCCGTCAGTTCGTCGGTTCCTTCAGTTCCCCGAGGGCGGCGCGAAGCCAGGAGAGTTCGGCCTCGGTGGTGGCGCGGGCGGTCAGCAGCAGGCCGCGTCGGAACGGATCGGCGAACTCCTCGGCCGCGCGCGGGCGGTCGCCTTCGTAGAAGAAGCTGGCCGGCTCGGACAGGAAGGCGATCCGGCGGCGCAGCACGGCGGCCTGGGCGGCCGGGTCGTCGAGGTGGCGCAGGAAGGAGGCCAGGGCGGCCCAGCGGTTCCCGTCGGTGATGTCGAGCGGCTCGGGCTCGCGCAGCCGGTCGAGCAGCGCGGTGCGGCCGGCCTCGGTCAGGTGCAGGGTGTGCCGGGGTGCGGCGGCGCTGCCGGGCTCGGTCTCGCGGACCAGCAGGCCGTCGGCCTCCAGTCGCTTGATCGCGGGGTAGAGGGAGCCGTCGCTGATCGGGCGGACGTGGCCGGTGAGGGCGGCGAGGTGGCGGCGCAGCTCGTAGCCGTGCAGCGGCCGGTCGTACAGGAACCCGAGGATCGCGAGCTTCAGCATGGGCCCACTCTCTCAGATCGGTGTCTCGGCGTTTTGGTATATCGAATCGCGATACATCGACTTCGAGGTATAGTCCCGTCCTCTCGGCAGTCCCCGACCGACACAGGAGTGTGCGCGCATGCGCGAAGCCCCCGTCACCCCGAACGGCGACCGGATCCGCTGGGTGGAGCTGCCCGGCGCCGAGCCCGCCCGGCTCCATCTGCACGGGCTCGGCGCCAGCTCGCCCGTCTACTTCGCGGCCGCCGCCGCCCACCCGCTGCTCACCGGGCGCCGCTCGCTGCTGCTGGACCTGCTCGGCTTCGGGATCAGCGACCGGCCCGCCGACTTCGACTACACCCTTGAGGCGCACGCGGATGCCGTCGCGGCGGCGGTCGCGGCCGCCGGGCTCGACCGGGTCGAGGTGGTCGGCCACAGCATGGGCGGCGCGGTCGCGATCGTCCTGGCGCACCGGAACCCCGGACTGGTCTCGCGGCTGCTCCTGGTGGACGCCAACCTGGACCCGATCGACCCCGGCCGCCGCCGGATCGGCAGCAGTGGGATCGCGAGCTACACCGAGGTGGAGTTCCTGGCCGGCGGACGGGAGGAAGTCGCCCGGAGGGTCGGCCCGTTCTGGTGGTCCACCATGCGACTGGCCGGGCCCGAGGCCCTGTACCGCAGTGCCGTGCACCTGGCCCGGGGGAGCGAACCGCCCATGCGCGAGCTGCTGCTCGGTCTCGACCTGCCGCGCACCTTCCTCCATCCGGAGGGGGAGGAGCCGGCGGGCGCGGAGGGGCTTCGCGCGGCGGGGGTGAGGGTGGTGGAGGTGCCGGACTGCGGCCACAACATCATGCTCGACAACCCGGACGGCTTCGCGGTGGCGGCCGCGCGGGCGCTGGGCGCCGGCTGAGCCCCGCACCGGACCGACCGCCGCACCGGGCCGGTCGCCGCACCGGGCCGGACGCCGCCCTGACGTGCCCTGGGCCGCGGAGGAGGGGGAGGGCGCGTTCGATCCGGCCCAACGGGTCATCGCGGAGCTGCTGTCGGGCTGGGCCTGGGCGCTTCTCGTCCCACGTCCGCACACCGGCGTCCCGTCGCGTCGGCCGGCCGTCAGGTGAACGCCTCCTCGCGTCCGTCCGCCGTCAGGTGAACGCCTCGACCCGGACCCCGGCCGAGGCGAGGGCGCCGCGGATCCGCCAGGCGAGCTGGGCGGCGCCCGGTGTGTCGCCGTGGACGCACAGCGAGCGGGCCTCGACGGCGATGCGGTCGCCGCCGACGGCTTCGACCGTGCCGTCCCGGGCGATGCCGACGGCGCGGGTGATCACCGATTCGGGGTCGTGCACCACCGCGTCGGGTTCACGGCGCGGGACGAGGGTGCCGGCCCAGGTGTAGGCGCGGTCGGCGAAGGCCTCGGTGACGACCGGCAGCCCGACCCCCTCGGCGACCGAGAGCAGCCGGGAGCCGGGCAGTCCGAGGACGGGCAGTGGCCCGTCGCAGACCGCCCCGGCGCGGAGCACCCCGGCCACCACGGCCTCGGCCTGCTCGGAGTCGGCGACCACTTGGTTGTAGAGGGCGCCGTGCGGTTTGACGTAGGACACCCGGGAGCCGGCGGCGCGGGCGAAGACCTGGAGGGCGCCGATCTGGTAGGCGATCTCGTCGGCCAGTTCCTCCGGGGGCACGTCCATCGCGCGGCGTCCGAAGCCGGCCAGGTCGTGGTAGGAGACCTGGGCGCCGATCCGGACGCCGCGTTCGGCGGCGAGCGCGCAGACCCGGCGCATGGTCGACGGGTCCCCGGCGTGGTAGCCGCAGGCGACGTTGGCGCTTGTCACGACGGACAGCAGCGCCTCGTCGTCGGTCAGGCTCCAGCGCCCGAACCCCTCGCCGAGGTCCGCATTGAGATCGATCACCGCATCGGCCACGTCCGTCCGCCTCCCAGCAGCTGTTGAGCCAGATGGTAGGGCCTGGCGGTGAAGCCCGATGACCGTGACCCGGGCGCCCGCAGGGCCCTCCGGCGCGCGGCCCACTTTTGCGCGCCCCGGGGCGGCGCCGGGGGGCCGTCGACTCAGTGTGCGGCCGGGTGTTGCTGGAAGGAACGTTCCAGCGGACGCAGTGCCCGCAGCACGATCAGCAGCGGAACGGCGCCGAAGACGCCGAACGACATGTCGATGAATCGCCATGCCAGCGGGATCCCCCGAAGCGGCCCGCAGATCAGCGCCAGCGGGATCACCGCGCCGCAGGCGAGCACCGCCCAGCGGATCACCCAGATGTTGCGGACCGGGTCCTTGAGCGGCCCCCAGAAGGCGGCGCCGATCACCAGGTGGGCGAAGGCCAGCCAGTCGGTGCCGTACGCCAGGAACGGGTAGCGCTCGTCGGTCTCGACGAGACCGGTGTGCACCCGTTGGAACCAGGCGAGCGCGGCCGGGAAGCGGTCGGTCAACGGTGCCGCCGGGCCGGAGGCGAAATCGACCAGCCAGCGGGTCTCGGTCTCCAGCGGGAAGGCGGTCAGACCGCTCAGCACCAGGCAGACCAGGAAGAGCCGCAGCCACCGCCGGACCCGCCGCAGGATGACCGCGGGGTCGCCGTCCATCTCGCACACCTCCATGTCGAGCGCACCCCTGCCGGGCGCGCCGAGGAGCAGGCGGAGCCTCGCTCCACCTGCGCGGAACCGACTCTAGACCCATCTTTTGAACATGTTCAACACGCCGTTGGGCCGGGTCTGGACGCACCGATGCCCGGGCGCCGCACAGGACACCCGGGCATCGCCGGCAGGCGCTGCGCCGTAGACCGGCAGGCGCTACGCCGTATAGGTGTACGTGACCGGCGCGCTGGTGCCGCCCGCCGCGGTGACCGTGACGTCCACCGGCCCCGGCGCGGCGCCCGCGGGTGCGGTGGCCGAACAGAAGGAGGGCCCGCAGGAGACGTGCGCGGCCGGCACCCCGCCGAAGGCGATCGAGCCGTACGTCAGGTTGCTGCCCTGGACGTACACCCGGGTGCCGCCGGCCACCGGTCCGCTGGTGGTGGTCAGGCTGCTGACCACCGGCGCGGGCGGGGCTGGCGGCGCGGCGCCGGTGTAGTCGAAGGCGGCCGGGGCGGCGGCCGTGCCGCCCGGGGTGACCACGCTGATGGGAGCGCTGCCCGAGCCGCCCGGCGTGGTCACCGTGCAGGCGGTGTCGGTGCAGCTGCCCGCCGCCGGGACGCCGCCGACCAGCACCATGCCGTGGGCCAGGTTGCTGCCGCTGACGGTCACCGAGGTGCCGCCCGCGCCCGGACCGGTGACGGTGTCGAGACCGGAGACGGCCGGGGCGGCCTGGACGGTCGCCGGCAGGTAGCTGCCGCTGCCGAGGTCGTAGCGGGAGACGTGCCCGGTCGGGTCGGTGTCGTTCGGGTTGGCGGCCGTCACCGTGATCACCCCGGCGACGTGCACTCCGGGGGTGGTGCGCAGGCTGAGCTTCATGAACTCGCTCTTCCCGACCACCCGGGTGCCGGTGAGCACGGCCTCCAGGTGGCGGCCGTCGGGGGAGAGGGTCTCGGTGAAGGTGTAGTCGTACGGCGTGGAGTAGAACATCGCGCCGTCGGTGGTGACGCCGGGCGGCAGGTCGACGGTGAAGTGCGTCGGGCCGGTGAGGTCCGCGGTGCCTGAGGAGACCCAGCTCGCCGCCATGTTTCCCGAGGTGAAGAAGCCGCCGGGGTAGTTCCCGGCCTGCGAGACGGTCACGTGCTGGGCGGAGGTCGACGGCGTGTCGGTCGGCGCGGCCGCGGCGGCGCCGGTGGTGAGGACGGTCAGGGACAGGGCGGCGCCGAGGGCCGCTGCGGCCAGTCGGGTGATCATGTGTCGATCATCACCGAACCGTCCCGCGGCCCTCGCGGGTTTGTCGAATACCGGTTCGGGAATGGCGGAATCCCGTCGAAACCGCGTTCCGCATCCGCACCGGACACGCCCCCCGGCCTGCCGCTCGCTCCACCCGCAAGGTCCGTTTCGGTCGATGTCCGTGCGAACCTCTAATCTTGTCCACCGTGACCGCCATCGCTGCCCAGCCCACCGAGCCCGGCCTCCGGCCGGCCGCCGGCGCCGCCGTGCCCGCGCCGCGGCCCGCGCCCGGCCCCGCCGCCGACGAGGGCCTCGCCCGCCGGCTCAAGGCGCTGGCCTGCACCGCCCCGCTGCACGACCTGGACAACCGCAAGGTCAACCTGGCCGGCGAGTACGGCGGCTACGCGATGGCCGAGGTCGGCCTCGCCGCGATCGACCTGGTCACCCTGAACATGGACTTCGACACCGGGGCCGACCGCGAGACGGTGCTCGCCCGGATGCTGCCCCGGGTCGCCGCCCAGGCGCCGCACCGGCACGCCCCCGAGCACGAGCGGGTCGCCCGTTGGGTGCTGGAGTCGCTGATCAACGTAGGCAGCGTGGACCGCGGCTTCCGCGCCGTCTACGGCACCTTCGGCGCGGACGGCGAGTACGTCCGCCGCGACTACGACTTCAAGCTGATCGAGGAGGTCCCCGGCCCCGACGGCGGCGTCTACCTTCGCACCACCGACGAGGCGGTCAACGTCCTGGTCGGCGCGCTCGACACCGACGTCACCTCGGCCCAGATCGCCGCCGAGGTCAAGCTGGAGGTACTGATCCGCCGCGGCCGCCTGGCCGACGCCCAGCTGGCCGCCGAACAGGCCCGCTACCGCACCGTCCAGTACGCCGAGACGCTGCGCCGCGCCCTCGACGCCACCCGCCGCAACGTCCGCGCGGTCGACTGGATGAAGGCGGTCCCGGATCTCATCGACGAGGCGCTGGACCACATCGCCGACCGCTACCGGCACGAGAACGCGATTCTCACCAACATCCGCAAGGCCCGCGACGAGGCCGAGGACCCCGAGCACAAGCGCCGCGCCGCCGAACTGGTCGACATCGTCAAGGACTGCATCCGCCGCCACACCCAGCTGCAGACCCGGCTGCTGGAGGCCGGCCCGCTGTTCCGCGCCGAACAGGACCGGCAGGCCTTCGCCACCCCCGGTGCCCGCAGCGGCATCGACCTCTACGGGCAGCTGCTCGCCCCCGTGCTCCGGCTGCCGGTGGAGCAGGCCGTCCGCCCCACCGGCGCCTTCTTCGCCCACGGCGCCGGCCTGCGCACGCCCGTCTCGGTCCGGGTCGCCGACCTGGTCGACCTGCTGCTCACCCCGCCGGTCGAGCGCGAGCACCTCGGCGCCGAACTGCCCGACCCGGACCTCGTCGCCACCCCGGACGACAGCCGCTTCTCCGAGGCCCAGCTCGAATCCGCCCTGGAACTGCTCGACCTGCCCCCGGACGCCCCCCGCCGGCTCTCCGGCCTGCTCGCCGACGCCCGCCGACGGGATCCGGAACTCCCTTACCTGGTCGCCCTGCTGGCCGTGCACGCGGCCAGCCCGCCGGTCGGCACCGCCTACCGCCAGGGCGAGGAGCGGCTGCTGTTCGCCGTGGACGACGGCACCCCGCTGCGCGACCCGGAGTTCGGCGGCGCCGACCTGATCGTCGGCAGCGCCCTGCTCGACGCGGTCGGCATGGCCGCCGACCGCAAGGACGCCGGCTGACGCGACGCCGGAACAGCACATTGACGAACCGTAACCACCGCACCACCCCCGAGGAGCACCGCCCGTGACGACCCACCACGACACGTCCTGGGCGGCCGAGACCGAACCCGCGGCCCCCGCGCCGATCACCCCGGCCGACGTCGCCGACGCCGCCCGGCTGGTCTCCTTCGGCCTCCAGGCCAAGCTGCTCCCCGCCCGCGACGCCGAGTACGCCGAACTCGTCCGCCGCCACCGCGAGGACCCGCCGTTCGCCCGCCTCGCCGACGCCATCGCCACCGGCATGGGCCTGGTCGTCCTGGAGGTCTCGCCGCGTGCCGGCATGGCCGTGGCCGCCGCCGAGGACTCGCTGTTCGCCGTCCGGATGGGCGACTACTCGCGCCGCGCCGCCTCCGAGTCCACCGACCGCTTCCTGCACGGACTGGCCCATCTAGCCGTCGCCGCGATGGCCTTCCCCCGCCCCGAGGACCTCGCCGACGACGGCTACCTCGGCCGGATCACCGTCAACGGCGTGGACTCCTTCGTCCGCCAGGCCTGCCGCCGTCTGGAGGAGCAGGCCGACGCCGACGGCGCCAACACCGACCCGGCCACCGACGCCCCCGGCCTGGAGGCCGCCTGGCGGGTCTGGGCCCGGCGCACCGCCACCGGCGCCACCAAGGACGCCCGCCGGCTCTCCGGCTCCACCATCGGCATCGTCGCCAAGGCCGTCATGTTCCTGGTGGACTCCGGCTTCCTGCAGAAGGTCTCCGACGACGCCGGCGGCACGTACCGCACCACCGCCCGCTACCAGCTCCAGGTCCGCGACCTGGCCGGCAGCGCCGCGATGGCCGAACTGCTCGACCTCGGCATCGTCCCGGTCTCCGACGGCACCGCCAGCCTGCTGCCGCCCGACACCTCCGACGAGCTGGTCGCCGACGCCGGCCTGCCGTTCCACTCGCTCTGATCGCTCTGACAACCCCATAAGACGCACGGAGAACCGCCGCACATGTACGAGCTCAACCGGGTCCGCCTCTACTCGATCGGACCGGCCGGCGCCCGCTACGCCGACACGGTGCTCGACCTGCGCGGCGTCGGCGAGCCCGTCGCCGACCCGGCCCCGCAGCAGATCGGCCTGTTCGGCGAGGACACCGACGGCCCGGTCCGCCGCCCCGCCCCGGCCGGCGTGCTCTTCCTGGAGAACGGCGGCGGCAAGTCCGTCCTGCTCAAGCTGATCTTCTCGGTGATGCTCCCCGGCCACCGCAACACCCTCGGCGGCGCCAGCTCCGGCGTGCTGCGCAAGTTCCTGCTCGCCGACGACTGCGGACACGTCGCCCTGGAGTGGCAGCACACCGTCACCGGCGAGCTGATCGTGGTCGGCAAGGTCAGCGAGTGGCGCGGCCGCCAGGTCTCCTCCGACCCGCGCAAGTTCGCCGAGACCTGGTACTCCTTCCGCCCCGGCCCCGGCCTCACCCTCGACTCGCTGCCGGTCGCCGAACGCGTCAGCCTGGCCGGCGACCAGAAGGCCCGCGGCCGCCGTCGCACCATGAAGGGCTTCCGCGACGCCCTCACCGAGGCCGGCAAGGCCCACCCCCACCTCGACCTGGTCTTCGAGGACGGCCACGACCGCTGGACCGAACACCTCGGCGAACTCGGCCTCGATCCCGAACTCTTCCGCTACCAGCGCGAGATGAACGCCGACGAGGGCGAGGCGGCCGGCCTCTTCGCGGTCAAGCAGGACAAGGACTTCACCGACCTGCTGCTGCGCGCCGTCACCGACACCCGGGACACCGACGGCCTGGCCGACCTGGTGCACGGCTTCGCCGCCAAGCTCGGCCTGCGCGCCGAACTCACCGCCGAACGCGACTTCACCGCCGGCTCGCTCGACCTGCTGGAACGCATCGTCGACGCCACCACCGCCCGCGAGACCGTCCGCGAGGCCCACCGCACCGCGGAGCGCCGCGCCCGCCGCCTCGCCCACGCCCTCGCCTCCCGCGCCGCCGCCGAACGCGACCGCGCCCAGGACCTCGCCGTCGAGGTCGCCGCCGCCGCGAGCGCCGTCACCGCCGCCGAGTCCGACCGCACCCGGCACAGCCTGATCGCCGACGAACTCACCCACCGGCACGCCACCCTGAGCCTCGCGGCGGCCACCGCCGAGGCCGCCGCGCTGCGCCGCGAGCTCATCGACGCCCGCACCCTGCACTCCGCCTGGCAGGCCGCCGAGGCCGTGCTGCGCCAGCGCGCCGCCGCCGACCGGGTCGCCCGGGTCGCCGCCGCGATCCGCGAGGCCGAGCTGGACGCCGCCCCCGCGCTCGCCGCCCGCGCCCGCGCCGCCACCGCGCTCGCCCGCGCCCTGGAGGCTGCCGCCGCGGCCGCCGAAGCCCGCGCCGACACCGAGGAGCAGCGCGCGAGCGAGCTCCAGGAGGACGGCGGCAAGGCCCAGGCCGCCGCCACCGAGGCCGCCACCGCGGCCCAGAAGGCCCGCAGCGAGGCCGAACACCTGCGCCAGCGCCTCGCCGAGGTCGAGCAGGAGACCGAGGCCGCCGTCGAGGCCGGCTTCATCGACGCCGACGGCGACGTGGACCCGGCCCGTGCCGCGCTGCACGCCGCCGACGTCGAGAAGGCCGCCGCCGCGGCCCTCGCCCAGGCCCGTACCGCCGCCGAGGCGAGCGCCGCCCGGCTGCGCGAGGCCGCCGCCGCCACCTCCCGCGCCGAACTCGCCGCCGAACGGGCCGGCGACGCCCGTAAGGACGCCGCCCGCGCGCTGGCCGCCGAGCAGCGCACCGCCGCCCTGCTCGCCACCGAACAGCGCCTCGCCGACCTGCTCTCCCTGACGCCCTACCAGGAAGACGCCGAGGAGGACGCCGGATTCCTCACCCCGGCCGTGCTCGACCGCAACGCCGAGTACCTGCGCGAACTCCTCGACGAGGCCATCGCCACCGCCGAACGCACCCTGTTCGACCTCCGGACGGCCGCCGCCGACGACTCCCGCATCCTCGCCGCGCTCGGTGACGGCGGGCTGCTCCCGCCCGGCCCCGACGTGCTGGCCACCGTCGAGTACCTCGCCGAGCACGGCATCCCCGCCCTGCCCGGCTGGCGTTACCTCGCCCAGTCCGTCGACCCGACCGACCACGAGGCGATCCTCGCGGCCCGCCCCGAACTGGTCGACGGCGTGGTCGTCACCGACCCGTCCTCGCTGGAGCGCGCCCGCGAGGCCCTCCAGGCCGCTGCCCTGCTGCCGCGCTCCACCGTGGCCGTCGGCGCCGCCGCCTCGCTGATCGCCCCGATCACCGACGAGCCCGCCTTCTTCCTGGTGCCGCCCAACCCGGCCATGCACGACGAGTCCGCCGCCGACGGGGAGCGCCGCGAACTGCGGGCACGCGCCGCCGCCCGCGAGGAGCACATCCGCGAACTCGCCGGCCGCCTCGGCGCCGACCGCGCCCTCGCCGCGCGTCTCGCCTCCTGGCACGCCAGCTGCCCGCCCGGCACCCTGGCCGAACTCGCCGCCGCCGCCGAGGCCGCCCGCGAGCACGCCGAGCACGCCGCCGCCGCCCTGGCCACCCTGCGCGCCGACCACGACGAGGCCGAGACCGACCACGCGGCCGCGGCCTCCGCCCACGAGGAGCACCGCGAGGCCGCTCAGCGCGCCCGCCGCCGCGCCGACGCCCTCTCCGGCCTCGCCTTCCGGCTGCGCGAGCGCGCCAACTGGGCCCGCCGCCAGCGCGAACTCGCCGAGGACGCGGCCGAGTGCGACCGCCGCCAGGCCCTGTGCGCCGAACGCGCCCGCACCTGCGACGAGGACCGCCGGGCCGCCCAGCGCGCCGCCGACGACGCCCGCCGCACGGTACGGGCCCTGCGCGCCGAACGCGCCGAGATCCCCGCTGCCGAGCAGGCCGACGAGCCCGCCGAGCAGAGCGCCCCCGCTGCGCTGCCCGCGCTGCGCGAGGCCTACCGGTCCGCCTCCCAGCTGTACGAGAAGGTCGGCGTCGGCGCCGACCTGCGCGCCGAACAGGCCCGCGCCGAGGGCGACGAGGCCGCCGCCGCGGCCGAACTCGACCGCCTCACCAACAAGGTCCGCACCCGCGCCGAGGAACTCCTCGGCAGCCCCGACGGCGCCGACGGCCCGGGCCGCCAGGCCGCCGCCGCCCGCGCCGAGGAACTGGTCGCCACCATCGAGGCCCGCTCCGCCGCCGCCAGCGAACAGCTCGGCCGCCTGCGCGGCGAGGCCGAGCGCTCCGCCCCCGCCGACGGCGAAGCGCACACCGAGCTGCCCGAGGAGCTCGTCCCCACCGACCCGGAGCACGCCCAGAGCCTGCTGCGCACCGCCACCAGCAGGCTCGCCGAGTGCCGGGAGGCCGTGGACGCCGCCCGCGCCGCGCACGCCGACCTCCAGCGCACCTTCGACACCGCCCAGTCCGCCGCCGCCGACTTCGACGAGCTGGCCGGCCAACTGCGCGACGGCCTGCGCGAGCTGCAGGAGGACGACGGCCAGCCGGTCGAGCCCTATCTCGGCTCGCTGCCCGAGGCCCGCAACGCCTCCACCGACGCCCGCCGTGGCCTGCGGACGGCGGCCGGCGAGCTGTCCTCCGCCGAACTCGCCGTCCGCGACGCCTCCGACGCGCTGGTCCGGCACGCCAACGCCGCCCGCTACGAGGCCGTCCGCACCCCCGCCCGCCAGCAGATCCGCGAACTGCCGGCCTCCGCGCTGCCCGAGCACGCCGCGGCCTGGGCCGCCGCCTTCGCGCCCCGGCTGCGGGTGCTCACCGACGAGCTGGCCCAGCTGGAGCGCAACCGCGGCTCGATCGTCGACCGGCTGCGCGGCCTGGTCGAGTCCTCGCTCGCCACCCTGCGCGCCGCCCAGCGGCTGTCCCGGCTCCCGGAGGGCCTGGGGGAGTGGTCCGGTCAGGAGTTCCTGCGGATCCGCTTCGACGACCCGGACCACGCCACCCTGGTCGAACGCCTCGGCGAGGTCATCGACGAGGCCACCCGCGCCGCCGTCAAGAAGAACAGCGACCTGCGCCGCGACGGCATGTCCCTGCTGCTGCGCGGCGTCGCAGCCGCGATCGGCCCCAAGGGCGTCAGCGTCGAGATCCTCAAGCCGGACGCGGTGCTGCGCGCCGAGCGGGTCGGCGTCGGCCAGATGTCCGACGTCTTCTCCGGCGGCCAGCTGCTCACCGCGGCCATCGCGCTGTACTGCACCATGGCCGCGCTGCGCGCCAACGACCGCGGCCAGTCCCAACTGCGGCACGCGGGCACGCTGTTCCTCGACAACCCGATCGGCCGCGCCAACGCCACCTACCTGCTGGAGCTCCAGCGCGCCGTGGCGGACGCCCTCGGTGTCCAGCTGATCTACACCACTGGCCTGTTCGACACCACCGCGCTCGCCGAGTTCCCGCTGGTGATCCGGCTGCGCAACGACGCCGACCTGCGGGCCGGCCTCAAGTACATCTCGGTGGAGGAGCACCTGCGCCCCGGCCTGCCCGCCCCGCAGGACCCGGACGGCCCGACCATCCACGGCGAGATCACCGCCACCCGGATGTTCAAGCGCCCCGCGGAGGTTCCGGCGCAGCCGTGAACTCACTAGCGTGATCGCCATGCTGACGATCGCGCACCTCAGTGACATCCACCTCGGTCAGGTCCACCGCCGGGACGCGGGCAAGCGGGCCCGGCGGCGGGCCGAGCAGGTGATGGCGTACCTCGACGCCCTGCCCGGCCCGCTCGACGCGGTGCTGGTCACCGGTGACCTCGCCGACCAGGGCCTGCCCGAGGAGTACCGGCAGGTCGCCGAGGTGCTGGCCTCACGGCACCCTGTGCTCACCTGCCCCGGCAACCACGACAGCCGGGCGCCGTACCGGCAGGTGCTGCTCGGTGAGGAGCCCACGACCGACCCGGTCAACCGGATGCACCGACTGCCCGGCGCCGACGTGCTGATGCTCGACTCCTCGATACCCGAGCAGCACGACGGCCTGCTGGACGACGAGACCCTGGACTGGCTGGACGCCCAACTCGCCTCGGGACGCCAGGGGCTGCCCGCCCTGGTGGCCTTCCACCACCCGCCCGTCGAACTGCACGTGCCGTTCGTCGACGGGATCCGCCAGTTCGGCGAGGAACGGCTGGCGCAGGTGCTGCGCCGCCATCCCCGGGTGGCCGCGCTGCTCTGCGGCCACGCCCACACCTCCGCCGCGACCACCTTCGCCGGACTGCCGGTGCTGGTCGCGCCCGGGGTGGTCTCCACCATCACGCTGCCCTGCGAGGGCGGCAAGGGCATCCTCTTCGACCACCCGCCGATGCTCGCCTTCCACGTCCTGGACGGCGGCCGGCTCACCACCCACTACCGGGTGGTCACTGATTAGTTCCCCGTCAACCTGCGCAGGATCGCCATGAGTTCGGCGGGCGGCTCGATGGAGAAGGAGCGGTCGGCCTCGTCGATCCGGGTCAGGTTGGTCACCTCGCCCTTGTGCCACCAGTAGAGCCGGGGCGACAGCGGCCCCGGGTTCTCCTGGTGGACGCGCAGTGCCATCGCCGCCAGGTCGTTGACGGCGCCCGCTACCCCGGCCTCGACGAGCGGATGGAAGAACAGGTAGTCCCGGCTGGGCACGGCGAACAAGGCGCCCTCCTCGGGGAGTTCGCGCCCGGTCACCGCCCGGGCCAGGTCGTCCAGCACCAGCGCCTTGCTGGCCACGAACATCGAGTCGCCGAACACCGCGTACAGGGTGGAGCCCTCGGTCGGGCCCTGGAGGGCCTCGTACTCGACCGGGTCGGCGATCAGGTTGGCCCGCCCAGCGGCCCGCAGCCGCTGCAGCCCGACCTCGGCGACGGCCTTGTCGTCCAGGGTCCGTACGGTCTCGGGCAGGTCGACCGAGAGCGCCTCCAGCAGGCCGGTCGCGACCGGCCTGGTGTAGCTGAACGCGGAGGCGACCTCGGCCGGGAACGCGTCGTCGGCGACGAGCCGGAGGTAGACGCGGCTCAAGGTCCCCTCGGCGCCGCCGGGCATCGTCCTGGCGGCGCCGAGGAGGGAGCCGAAGTGCCGCGCGACGATCCCGGGCCAGTCGCTCCGGTCGGTGCCACGGCAGAACTCGGCGAGGTTGTACAGGTTGTTGGTGCCCTCGGCCCGCCGCAGGGTCTGCCCGGAGACGGTCACCTGCACGCCGATGTCGGCGTGGTGCCGGCGCACCAACTCGCGCAGGTGGTCGGCCTGGTCGACCGTCAGGTTGGTGAGGTCGGGGTCGTACTGGGGCTCGCCCTTGGAACGGAAGAACTTCATGCGCCCGACTCTACGGGCACCCACCGACGGCACTCGGGGTGGCCCGGAACCGGCCGGTCACGCCGTCGGCACCCTGGGCTGGTGCGGTGGTTGGGGCCGGTACGGCGGCTGGCCCGGCTGCCCGGGAGGGCCCGGCCGCCCCGGCTGACCGCCGGGCCGGGGCAGTGGCCGGGCGGCCAGCGGTTCGGGGGGCACCCGGCTGCCGGCCATCGGGTAGGCGGAGTTCGGCCCGCGCATCCGCTGGGCGGCGACCTGACGGGAGATCAGGATCTCCAACAGGCACCACATCGTGCCGAACACCCCGAGCCCCATCGCCAGCAGCGCGGGGGTCATCAGCCAACTGCCCGCGTACGAGGCCAGGGTCGCGACCACCACGCCGACCAGCGTGAACGCCAGGCAGAGTACGGCCCGCACCGCGGCGGAGCGCACCTCGTCGGGAAGGCGGCGACGGCGGCGTGGCAGGGACATCGGACGACCCCCAGGCGCGAATCCGGTGGCGGACGGTGGCGGACGGTGGCGGGCAGGGCACGCGAAATGCGCCCCCCTCGCCTCAATCTGCCCCCGCCGAACCCGGAGCATGCGTCCGAATCCGCCGAACTGCCGCCAAATCGTGTGATCCGGGCAGGCGGAAGCGGGAGCTCAGTCCAACTGCAGGTTGAGCTCCTCCAGGGCGCCCGTGACGATCGTCCGCATCGCCTGTTCCGCGTGGACGGCGTCGCCCTCGCAGATCGCGTCGGCGACCTCCCGGTGCAGCCTGATCGCGTACGGTTCCGGCTGATGGGGCATCAGATGATACTCGGTCCGGCCGGTGAGCACCGCCCCCACGGTGTCCCCGAGGTGGGCGAACATCTCGTTCCCGGAGGCGCGCAGCACCAACGCGTGGAAGGCGATGTCGTGCCCGAGGAAGGTGGTGAGGTCGGCCTCCCGCGCGGCGACCGTCAACTCAACGGCCAGGGCGCTGAGTTCGCGCCGTTCGTCGTCGGTGGCGTGGGTGGCGGCGAGCGCGGCCGCGGCCGGTTCGACGGCCACCCGCAGCGAGCCGAGCGAGCGCAGCTGCGCGGGCCGGTCGGCACCGGCCAGGCGCCAGCGGATCACCATCGGGTCGAAGACGTCCCAGAGCGACTTCGGCTGGACGGTGATCCCGACCCGCCGCCGGGACGCGACCAGGCGCATCCCCTCCAGGACGCGCACCGCCTCCCGGACGACCGTCCGGGACACCCCGAACCGCTGCTCCAGTTCCTCCCCGCGCAGCACCGCGCCCTCGGGGACCTCCCCCGACGCGATCGCCGGCCCGAGCTCGTCAAGCACCCGACCGGGCAGCCCCTGGATCTCCATCCGCCCAGCGTAGACGCCACCCGCCCGAACCCCCGCGCCACCCTCCGCCCCGTCCCCGCCTCGGCCCGCGATCCGCCACACCCGCCTCGGCCCGCGCGTCCAGCCGCCCGCATCCCGCCCCGCCTCCACTCCCGCCGCCGCTGGGAAGTAAAAGTATGACGATTTGGTTCCCGCCACTTGAATACGTCATACCTTTGAAGCGATAGTGGCGGCCTGCAACGAAGGAGCACCACCCATGGCTCTCAACGTCGAGAACCGCGCCCTCCCGGACGCCCCCCGCACCGTCGTGGTGATGGGCGTCTCCGGTGTCGGCAAGACCACCCTGGCCCGCCTCCTGGCCGACCGCCTCGCCCTC
Organism: Kitasatospora sp. NPDC059648; assembly: GCF_042734825.1. Classification (NCBI taxonomy): domain Bacteria; kingdom Bacillati; phylum Actinomycetota; class Actinomycetes; order Kitasatosporales; family Streptomycetaceae; genus Kitasatospora; species Kitasatospora sp. NPDC059648. The sequence continues at coordinate 65,265 of NZ_JBHWDU010000032.1, forward strand.
CCCTTCGCCGAGGCGGACGAGTTCCACCCGCCCGCCAACATCGCCAAGATGTCGGCCGGCGTCCCGCTGGACGACCAGGACCGTGAGCCCTGGCTGCGCGCCATCGGCGCTTGGCTCAAGGCCCGCACCGAGGCCGGAACCGGCGGCGTGGTCACCTGCTCGGCGCTGAAGCACGGCTATCGCGACATCCTGCGCGCGGACGCCCCGGACGTCTTCTTCCTGCACCTCAGCGGTGGCCACGAGCTGGTCGAGGACCGGCTCTCCCACCGCACGGGCCACTTCATGCCGACATCGCTGCTCGACTCCCAGTACGCCACCTTGGAGCCCCTGGGCGCGGACGAGAACGGCGCCGTGCTGGACGTGGGCCCGTCCCCCGAAGAACTCGTCGAGATGGCCGTGGCACTGCTGCGGCCCGTCAATGGAGACCTCGCGTGAGCACTGCCCCCACCGTCCTGCTGGCGGCCGCCCCACCGGCCCTGCCGCACACCGGCAGCAACACCCAGCTGCTGATCGCGGTGCTGCTCAGCATCGGCGCGATCATCGTGCTGATCACCCGGCTGAAGCTGCACCCCTTCCTCGCCCTCACGCTCGGCTCCGGACTGCTGGCCGTCGTCGCGGGCGCCCCCTTCGACAAGCTGCTGAACAGCTTCTCCACGGGCTTCGGCTCCACCGTGGCCGGCGTCGGCCTGCTGATCGGCCTGGGCGCGATGCTCGGCAAGCTGCTCGCCGACTCCGGAGGCGCCAACACCATCGCGGACACCGTGCTGGCCCGGACCGGCAGCAAGGCGCTGCCCTGGGCGATGGCGCTGGTCGCCGCCCTGCTCGGCCTGCCGCTGTTCTTCGAGGTCGGCGTCGTCCTGCTGATCCCGATCGTGCTGCTGGTCGCCCGGCGCGGCAACATGCCGCTGATACGGGTCGGCATCCCGGCCCTGGCCGGCCTGTCGGTGCTGCACGGCCTGGTGCCCCCTCACCCGGGCCCGCTGGTCGCGATCGACGCGCTGAAGGCGGACCTCGGCATCACCCTGGCGCTGGGCCTGCTGGTCGCGGTCCCGACCCTGGTCATCGCCGGCCCGCTGTTCGCCCGGGTCGCCGAGCGCTGGGTGGGCCCGCTGGAGGTCCCGACCGCCATCGCCTCCGAGGAGCCGGTCGGGCGCGAGCGCACCCCGTCCTTCGGCGCCGTCCTGGCGACGATCCTTCTGCCGGTCGTGCTGATGCTCGGCAAGGCCCTCGCGGACGTCGTGATCGACGACCCGAAGGCGATGGTCCAGCGGGTGCTGGACCTCGTCGGCTCCCCGCTGATCGCCCTGCTGGCGGCGACCCTGCTCGGCATGCTGACCCTCGGCAGGGCGGCCGGCTTCGACAGGGCCCGGGTGTCCGACACCGTCGGCAAGGCGCTCGGCCCGATCGCCGGCATCGTGTTCATCGTCGGTGCGGGCGGCGGCTTCAAGCAGACACTGATCGACGTGGGTGTCGGCGACATGGTCAGCCACTGGGCCGGCCAGTGGCACATCTCGGCACTGCTGCTGGGCTGGCTGATCGCGGTGCTGATCCGCCTGGCCACCGGCTCGGCGACGGTCGCCACCATCACCGCGGCCGGCATCGTCTCCCCGCTCGCGGCGAACATGTCCTCGACCCACTCGGCGCTGCTGGTGCTCGCGGTCGGCGCCGGTTCGCTGTTCTTCTCGCACGTCAACGACGCCGGCTTCTGGCTGGTGAAGGAGTACTTCGGGATGAGCGTCGGACAGACGCTGAAGTCCTGGTCGGTGATGGAGACGATCATCTCGGTCGTCGCGATAGCCCTGATCCTGCCGCTGAGCGTGCTCATCTAGCGCGCCCGGCACCGCACCACCGCCGAGGGGCGGCACCCGGACCGCACGGGTGGCCGCCCCTTGGCGTTCGCGTCAGCGCCCCAGCAGGCCCGACAGCACCGCCTCGGTCGCCGCCATCAGCTCCTCGGCCACCGCGCCGCCCGCCGCCGTACGGGCCAGCAGCCCCTCGCGCGCCGCCAGGATGACGGCCGCCGCCTGACGGGCGTTCGCCCCGGGGGGCACCAACTCGGGCAGCGCCCGCTCCAGGAGGTCCGCCGCCGCCCGCGCCAGCGTCCGGTCGTGCGCGGCGACCTGCTCGGCCAGCGCCTCGGACCGGGCCGCGACCAGCCGGAACTCCAGGAACAGCAGGATCCACCCGCTCTCCGAGGGGTCGACCCGCAGCAGAGCCTCGACCAGCAGCCGGGCCCGCTCCCGTGGCGCCAGCGCCTCGCAGGCGGCGGCGAGCCGCTCCAGCTCGGCCATCCGCTCGGCGGCCCGGTCGTCGAAGAGCGCCAGCAGCAGGTCCTCCTTGCTGCCGAAGTTCGAGTAGAAGGCCCCGCGGGTGTACCCGGCGGCGGCGCAGACGTCCTCGATGCTCGTGCGCGCGAAGCCGACGGTGAGGAACAGTTCGCTCGCCGCGGCGAGCAGCCGGGCCCGGGTGTGGACGCGGCGGCGCGGCGGCCGCGGCGCGCCGGGATCGGTGGGCGATGGGTTCACAGGAGGACGATACATGGTGTATTCAGTACGGGTCGTATTCAATACGACACGTACTGAACCGGAGGGGACCGCCGCATGAACCGTCTGCTGATCACCAACGCCCACCTGCTCCACCCCGAGGACGGCACCCGCACCGACCTCGGCTGGCTGGAGGCGGCCGACGGCCGGATCGCCGCCACCGGCACCGGCCGCCCGCCCGCCGCCACCGACGGGGTCCGGGTCGTCGACGCGCAGGGCGGCACCGTCCTGCCCGGCCTGATCGACGCCCACGTCCACCTGCTGGTCACCTCGCTCGATCTGCGCGACTTCGCGAACTGGACGCCCGGCTACGCCACCGTCCGCGCCCTCGCCGAGGCCGAGCGCATGCTGCGCCGCGGCTTCACCACCGTGCGCGACGTCGGCGGTGCCGACCACGGCATGGCCCGTGCCCTGGCCGAGGGACTGGTGCCCGGCCCCCGCCTGCTGCACGGCGGCAAGGCGCTCTCCCAGACTGGCGGCCACGGCGACCTGCGCCCGCTCGGCGAGGACGCCCTGCCCTGCTGCGAGGCCCGCCCCCACTTCGGCCGGATCGCCGACGGCGTGGACGCGGTGCGCGCCGCCGCCCGGGACGAGTTCCGCAAGGGCGCCCGGCACCTCAAGGTGTTGCTGTCCGGCGGCGTCGCCTCCCCGCACGACGAGATCGCCGCCGTCCAGTACAGCGAGGAGGAGATCCGGGCGGCGGTCGAGGAGGCGGAGAACCACAACCGCTACGTCACCGTGCACGCCTACCACCCGCGGGCGATCGACCGCGCCCTGCGGGCCGGGGTGCGCTGCGTCGAGCACGGCAACCTGCTGGACGACACCACGGTCGCGCTGCTGCTGGAGAAGGACGCCTTCCTGGTCCCCACCCTGGTCGCCTACGAGCAGACCGCCCGGCTCGGTGCCGCCTCGGGCCTGCCGCCGGCCTCGGTCGGCAAGCTCGCCGAGGTCCGGGACCGGGGCCTGGAGGCGCTGGAGCGCGCCCACCGCGCAGGCGTCAGCCTGGTCTACGGAAGCGACCTCCTCGGCCCGCTGCATCCGGCCCAGCTGGAGGAGTTCACCCTGCGCGCCCAGGTCCAGCCGGCCGCCGACGTGCTCCGCTCGGCGACCACCACGGCGGCCCGCCTGCTCGGGATGGAGGGGGAGATCGGCACCCTGGCCCCGGGCGCGCACGCCGACCTGCTGGTGGTGGACGGCGACCCGCTGACCGACCTCACCGTGCTGACCCGCCCGGAGGAGCACCTGCGGCACGTGGTCAAGGCCGGTACGCCGGTCTGACGGAAAACGGCGGGCGGGCGCCCGGGGAAGCCCCGGACGCCCGCCCGCCGTACGCCGGTTACTTGGACCGCTCGGCCAGGAAGGCCTCGACCTCGTCCCGGATCTCCGGGGTGTCCAGCCCGCGCACCGTCATCGTGGTGCGGCGCCGCAGCACGTCGTCCGCGGTGTACGCCCACTCGTTGTCGGCCGCGTAGGCGACCTGCGCCCAGACGTCCGGACCGTCCTCGTGGATCGGCCGGCCGAGCTCCGGGTTCTCGTCGATCATGCGGGCGATCTCGAAGGAGAGCGTGCCGTAGTGGCTGGCCAGGTGCTTGGCCACCAGCGGCTCCATCCGCGAGCCCGGCTCGCGGTCGATCAGCAGGCGGTGCGCCACCGCGTTCGGCGCGCCGACGCCCGGCAGCGGGACGGTCGGGGCGATCGGGGACATGTCCTCGCCGAGGCTGGTGCCGGGCACGTGGGCCAGCTTCTCCAGCACGGTGCGGCCGATGTGCCGGTAGGTGGTCCACTTGCCGCCGGAGACCGACAGCATGCCGCCGCGGCCCTCGGTGACGACGGTCTCGCGCTTGGCGGCGGCGGTGTCGCCCGGGCCGCCGGGCAGCACGCGCAGACCGGCGAAGGAGTAGGTGATCAGGTCGCGGTCGAGGTGCTCGTCGCGGATCGCGTGCGCGGCCTCGCCCATGATCTGGTCGATGTCCGCCTCGGTGGCCCGGACGTCCTTCGGGTCGCCGGTGTACTCCTCGTCGGTGGTGCCGAGCAGGACGTGGTCCTCCCACGGGATGGCGAAGGAGACGCGGTACTTGTCGATCGGGATGGTCAGCGCGGCGCGCCACGGCGAGCGGCGCTTGACGACGACGTGGGCGCCCTTGGAAAGGCGGATCGACGGCGCGGCGCCGGCGTCCTCCATCTTGCGCAGGTGGTCCACCCATGGGCCGGTGGCGTTGAGCACCAGGCGGGCGTTGACGCCGAACTCGCTGCCGTCCAGGCGGTCGCGCAGCTCGGCGCCGGTGACCCGGCCGCCGGTGAAGCGCAGGCCGGTGACCTCGGCGTGGTTGAGCACCACGGCGCCGGCGTCGACAGCGGCGCGCACGGTCATCACCGCGACGCGCGAGTCGTTCATCTGGTGGTCGCCGTAGACGGCCACCGAGCGCAGGCCCTCGGTGCGCAGCGCGGGCACCTGCTGGGCGGCGTGGGCGGCGGTGGAGACCCGGCCCATGCCGTCGCGGAAGGCGGACAGCGCCGAGTACAGGAACACGCCGGCGCCGAGCTTGGCCGCGCCGTGCGGGCCGCCCTTGTAGACCGGCACGAAGAAGGTCAGCGGGTTGACCAGGTGCGGGGCCACGTCGGTGGAGAGCGCGCGGCGCTCCTTGTGGTTCTCCGCGACCAGCTTGACGGCGCCGGTCTGCAGGTAGCGCAGACCGCCGTGGACCAGCTTGGACGAGGCGCTGGAGGTGGCACCGGCGAAGTCGCCGGCGTCGACCATGGCGACCTTCAGGCCGGCCTGGGACGCGGTCCAGGCGACGGCCGTGCCGAGGATGCCGCCCCCGATCACCAGCAGGTCGTAGGTGGCCTTGCCGAGCAGCTCACGGGTCTCGGCGCGGGAGGCGGTGCGGCCGGCGGTGCGCTCGGCGCCCAGGGTCGGGATGGTTGCCATGGTGGTTGTGTACGGCGCGCTGGTCGGGCGGCGCCGTTACTCCTCTCGTGTGCGGTGCGGCCCCTGCGGGAGGGGCCGGTCGGCCCGGTGCGGCGGGCCGGGTTGAACCCGTTGACACCCGTTGCCGGAACAGCGGGCGGCCGGCCGGGGCCCGGGCCCCGACCGGCTTGTCGGTCAGTTGTTCTCTTCCTCCTCCACCCAGCCCATGGTGCGCTCCACGGCCTTGAGCCACTTCTTGTACTCACGCTCCCGGGTGGCCTCGTCCATGCGCGGGGTCCACTCGGCGGCGCGGTGCCAGTTGGCCCGCAGGGTGTCGAGGTCGTTCCAGAAGCCGACGGCGAGTCCGGCCGCGTAGGCCGCGCCGAGGGCGGTGGTCTCGGCCACGTACGGGCGCTCGACCGGGGCGTCCAGGACGTCGGCGATGTTCTGCATGAGCAGGTTGTTGCTGGTCATGCCGCCGTCGACCTTGAGGGCGGTGAGCTCGACCCCGGAGTCCTTCTGCATGGCGTCGACGACCTCGCGGGTCTGCCAGGCGGTGGCCTCCAGGACGGCCCGGGCCAGGTGGCCCTTGGTGACGTACCGGGTCAGGCCGGCGATCACACCGCGGGCGTCGGAGCGCCAGTACGGGGCGAACAGGCCGGAGAAGGCCGGGACGAAGTAGGCGCCGCCGTTGTCCTCGACGGTGTTGGCGAGGGTCTCGATCTCGGCGGCGGTGGAGATGATGCCGAGCTGGTCGCGCAGCCACTGGACGAGCGAGCCGGTGACGGCGATCGAGCCCTCCAGCGCGTACACCGGGGCCTGGTCGCCGATCCGGTAGCCGACCGTGGTCAGCAGGCCGTGGTAAGAGTTGACGATCTTCTCGCCGGTGTTCAGCAGCAGGAAGGTGCCGGTGCCGTAGGTGGACTTGGCCTCGCCCTCGTCGAAGCAGGTCTGGCCGAACAGCGCCGCCTGCTGGTCGCCGAGCGCGGAGGCGACCGGGACGCCGGCCAGGTCGCCGACGGCCTCGCCGTACACCTCGGCGGAGGAGCGGATCTCCGGCAGGACGGCCATCGGCACGCCCATCGACTCGGCGATGCTCTCGTCCCAGGCCAGGGTCTTCAGGTTCATCAGCATGGTGCGGCTGGCGTTGGTCACGTCGGTGACGTGCTTGCCGCCGTCGACACCGCCGGTGAGGTTCCAGATCACCCAGGTGTCCATGGTGCCGAACAGGATGTCGCCGGACTCGGCGCGCTCGCGCAGGCCCTCGACGTTGTCCAGCAGCCAGCGGATCTTCGGGCCGGCGAAGTAGCTGGCCAGCGGGAGGCCGGTCTCGCGGCGGAAGCGGTCCTGGCCGACGTTGCGGCCCAGCTCGCGGCAGAGCGCCTCGGTGCGGGTGTCCTGCCACACCAGCGCGTTGTGCACCGGCTCGCCGGTGTTCTTGTCCCACAGGACGGTGGTCTCGCGCTGGTTGGTGATGCCGATCGCGCGGATGTCGTCCTTGGTCAGGCCGGCCTTCTCCAGCGCGCCGCGGACGACCGACTGCACCCGGGTCCAGATCTCGGCGGCGTCGTGCTCGACGTAGCCGGGCTGGGGGAAGATCTGCCGGTGCTCCTGCTGGTCGACGGCGACGATCCGGCCGTCGGCGCCGAAGATGATGCAGCGGCTGGAAGTGGTGCCCTGGTCGATCGCGGCGATGTAGTTGCCAGTGGAGGTCATGTGGAGGGTCCTCGGCTCAGGTTCGGGGGTTGCGGGGTGGGTGGGCCTGACGCGGACGTCCGGTGGTCGCCCGTCCGTGTCAGTCCCCGTGCGCGGCGGGTTCGAACCCGTCCTTTAGAAGAGGGCGTTGTACACGCCGCCGGCCGCCAGGCCGCCCAGGAGCGGGCCGACGACCGGGACCCAGGCGTAGGACCAGTCGGAGCTGCCCTTGTTCGGGATCGGCAGCAGCGAGTGCACGATGCGCGGGCCGAGGTCACGGGCCGGGTTGATGGCGTAGCCGGTCGGGCCGCCGAGCGAGAGGCCGATGCCGACGACGGTCAGGGCGACGATCAGGGTGCCCATGCCGCTGTTGTCCAGGCCCTTGGTGGTGCCGAGGGTCAGGATCGCCATGCAGAGCACGAAGGTGCCGATGACCTCGGTGACCACGTTCTGGACCGGGTTCCGGATCTCGGGCCCGGTCGAGAAGATGCCGAGGGTGGGCTCCTTGTTGGCCTGGAACTGGCCGAGGTAGGTGAGCCAGACCAGCACGGCGCCGATGACGGCGCCGAGCATCTGGGAGCCGATGTAGAGCGGCACCTGGCTCCACTCGCCGCTCTTGACCGCGAGCGCGATGGTGACGGCCGGGTTGAGGTGGGCGCCGGACTTGGCGCCGGTCATGTAGGCAGCGATCAGGACCGCGAAGCCCCAGCCGAAGGTGATCGCCAGCCAACCGGCGTTCATGGCCTTCGACTTCTTGAGGGTCACGGCGGCGCAGACGCCACCGCCGAGGAGTATCAGGGCGGCGGTGCCGAGGGTTTCGCCGACGAAGACATCGCCGTTGGAGAACGCGGACACAAAGACTCCCTTGTCAATGCCCGGAGGTGCGGGTGGGGGCAGGTGGCCGGTGGATCCCTGTGCGGGTGAGCGCGCTGTGGGAGCGATCTTCCCGGCCATCGTTCGACAATGTCGACCGTCATGCGGAAGCTTCCTCCCCAGGTCGGCTTCACGTCAAGGCAGGGTTACTCAGCTGTGACCCTTCCCTCGGTCGGCCCCCCGAAGTTACCCAGCGGAGCGCCCTGAATCAGGACAAAACGCCAAGGCGCGGACAGGCTCACCGCCCGTCCGCGCCTCAGCGTGACGAATCGACCGCTGTGCTCAGAACCGCCCGGCGCCCAGGTCGCGGGAGATCGCCCGCGCCGCGCTGCGCACCGAGGCCACCAGCGAGGGCTTCACGAAGCCGTCCTCGCAGACCCGTTCCACCGGCCCGCTGACGCACACGGCGCCCACCGGGTTGCGCCGGCGGTCCTGGATGAGCGCGGCGATCGAGGCCACGCCCTCCCAGGTCTCCTCGACCGAATCCGCCCAGCCGCGCTCCCGGATCAGCGCGCACTCGGCGTCCAGGTCGGCCGCCTCGGTCAACGTCCGCAGGGTGTACGACTCGTACGGACCGTCGCCCAACTCCCCGCGCGCGACCGGGTCGTAGGCCACCAGCACCTTGCCGATCGCGGTGCTGTGCAGCGGCTGCATCGAACCGACCTCCAGCACCTGCCGGGTGTCGTCCGGGCGGAAGACGTGGTGCACGATCAGCACGCCCTGCTGGTGCAGCACCCCCAGGTAGACGGTCTCGCCGGCCGCCCGGGCCAGGTCGTCCGCCCACACCAGCGCCCGCGCCCGCAGCTCGTGCACGTCCAGGTAGCTCTGCCCGAGCCGCAGCAGCTCGGCGCCCAGCTGGTACTTGCCGCTCTCCGGGTCCTGCTCGACGAACCCCTCCTGCTGCAGCGTGCGCAGGATGCCGTGCGCGGTGCCCTTGGCCAGGTCCAGGGCGGTCGCCACCTCGGACAGGCCCAGGCGGCGCTCACCGCCGGCCAGCAGGCGCATGATCGCGGCGGCCCGGGCGAGCGACTGGATCGGGCCGGGCATGGGGTACCTCCGCGCTGACAGGCGGTCGACATTGTCGACCGCAGTGGTGACGGGACGAGTCTGCCAGGCCGCCGTCCGTCCGTGCACCTTCCCCCTCGGTAACCCGTGCTCGGCCGGGTGTTAACCTTCCGCGCCCCTGGGCCCCTCGCCCCGCGCTCCCCGGCCCCGCGCCCCCCGGTCGGTGCTACGCCTCCGCCCCGCTGAGCACCCCGCGCCGCACCGAGACCTCGGCCGCCAGCGCGGCGATCCCGTCCGTACCGACCCGGCAGCAGCCGCCGACCAGCCGGGCGCCGTCCGCCAGCCAGCCGCCCACCCGCGCCGAGCGGAACGTCGGCTCCCCGCGCCAGTCCCGGCGGTCCGGGTCCCACCGCTCCCCGCTGTTCGGGTAGACCACCACCGGCTTGCCGGTCACCTCGGCGGCCACCGCCACCGCCAGGTCCGCGTCCCCCGGCGTGCAGCAGTTGACGCCCACCGCCAGAACCTCGTCCACCTCCGCGGCCAGCGCGAACGCGTCCGCGAGCGGCTGCCCGGCCCTGGTCCGGCCGTCCGCCACGCTGTACGACAGCCAGGCCGGCACCCCCAGTCCGCGCACCAGCTCCAGCAGCGCCCGCGCCTCGTCCGCGTCCGGCACCGTCTCCAGCGCCAGCACGTCCGGCCGGGCCGCCGCCAGCACCTCCAGCCGCGGCCGGTGGAAGGCCACCAGCTCCGCGTGGCTCAGCCCGTACCGTCCCCGGTACTCCGAACCGTCCGCCAGCACCGCCCCGTACGGGCCCACCGAGGCCGCCACCCAGCGCCGCCGCCCGCCCGGCTCGGCCCGCACCGCCTCCCGGGCCAGCTCCACGCTGCTCGCCAGCAGCCGCGCGGCCGCCGCGTGCCCCACCCCGCGCCGGGCGAAGCCCTCGAAGCTCGCCTGGTAGCTCGCCGTGATCGCGACCTCGGCCCCGGCCGCGAAGTACGCCCGGTGCGCCGCCACCACCGCCTCCGGGTCGTCCGCGAGCAGCCGTGCCGACCACAGCGCGTCCGACAGGTCGTGCCCCGCGGCCGCCAGCTGGTTGGACATCCCGCCGTCCAGGACGAGCGGACCGGCCGCCAGCGCCGCGGCGAAGTCCTGCGGGGGAGCAGTGGGCATGGCGGCCTCCTCGGCACGGTCGTTCCTGGTCACAGCCTAGAAGCCGGAGGTTCCGGGGGACGGGGAAAACCGTTTGCCGCCCGGGAACGAAGTCGTTACGTTGTGCTCATCCCGAGAACGACGGCAAGAGGTGCCCCGGCGGGCGCGGAGAGGAGCCGGCGATGGCAGCGGACGAACCGTCCCTCCAGCCCGCCGCCGGGCCCACGGCCGAGCAGGAATGGCTCGCCGCGTACGACCCGCGCGCCTACGCCCCGATCGCCGTCACCGTCGACGTCGTCGCCCTCACGCTGCGGGCCGGCCGCCTGCACGTGCTGCTGGTCGAACGCGGCGCACCGCCGTTCCAGGGCTGCTGGGCCCTGCCCGGCGGCTTCCTGCGGGCGGGGGAGGAGGGGCTGGACGAGGCCGCCGCCCGCGAACTCGCCGAGGAGACGGGTCTGCAGGGCGCCGCCGAGGCCGAGGCCGCACTCTGCCGCCTGCACCTCGAACAGCTCGGCACCTACGGTGCCCCCGAGCGGGACCCTCGCATGCACGTCGTCTCCGTCGCCTACCTCGCCTTCGCCCCGGACCTGCCCGACCCGCGGGCCGGGACGGACGCCGCGGCCGCTGCCTGGCACCCGGTCGCCGACCTCGACCTGGCCCCGCGGTCCACCGACCGCACCCGAGCCACCGGTGTGCCCGCCGACACCCACGGGGGTGGCGTCGGCGGGCACACCGGTCCCCGCCCGAGCGCACCACGGCCGATCCCGCTGGCCTTCGACCACGCCCGCATCGTCGCCGACGGCCTCGACCGGGTTCGCGCCAAGCTGGAGTACAGCCCGCTCGCCACCGCCTTCCTGCCCCACGACTTCACCATCCCCGACCTGCGCGCCGTCTACGAGGCCGTCTGGGACGAGAAGCTCCACCCCGGCAACTTCCACCGCAAGGTGCTCTCCGTCCCCGGCTTCGTCGAGAGCACCGGCTCCACCACCGAGCGCGGTGGCGCCCGCGGCGGCCCCCGCGCCCGCACCTACCACGCCGGCGACGCCCGCCTGCTCCACCCCGCCCTCCTGCGCCCCGCCCGCGAGGAGCCCGCCGAGGCCGGGCCCACCGGGAGGGCCCCGGCCGCCGACCGGGCCCACTGATCGAGAGGGCTACCATCCGGCCATGACCACCGACGAGGCGATGCAAACGATCCACCGGCCCTTCTCCCACTGCCACTTCTGCGGCACCCCGTACCCGCCGGGCACCGAGGCCTGGCCGCGCACCTGCCCCGGCTGCGCCGAGATCAGCTACCGCAACCCACTGCCCGTCGCGGTCACCGTCCTCCCCGTCACCCGGCCCGACACCGAGCCCGCCCTGGTCGTCATCCGCCGCACCATCGAACCCGGCTACGGCCAACTCGCCTTCCCCGGCGGCTACATGGACTACGGCGAGAGCTGGCAGCAGGCCTGCGTGCGCGAACTCGCCGAGGAGACCGGCATCCTGGCCGACGCCACCGACGTCCGCCTGATCCACATGGCCTCCGACCCCAACGGCCGCTTCGTCATGCTCTGCGGACTCCTCCCCGCCCGCCCGCTCGCCGAGCTCCCGCCCTCGCGCCCTACCGACGAGACCGAGGGCTGGCTCCTCGCCACCGCCGACACCCCGCTCGTCTGGGACTTCCACAACGGCATCCTGCGCCGCTGGTTCGACGGCGAGTTCGACCCGAGCTGAGCAGCGGCGAAGCCACTGGCCAACCCTGGCGCAGCGGGCGCTCACATGGCATGGTCTGCACCGACAGCCCAACCGGACGGGTTGGCCACGAGCTCAACCGTCCCCACCAACGGCCGGGAGACCACCACCGTGAGCACCCCACCCCAGGACCAGCCGCTCTGGCGCCCCAACCCCGCTCGCGCCGCCGCCACCAGCCTGGTGGCCTTCCAGGCCTGGGCCGCCGAACACCACGGCGCCCCGGCCGCCCCGCTGGCCCCGGCCGCCGACGACCAGCAGGCCGCCCAGCGCTACGCCGACCTGCACGCCTGGTCCACCGCAGACCTCGACCGCTTCTGGACCGCGGTCACCCAGTGGTTCGACGTCCGCTTCACCGACGCACCCGAGGCCGTCCTCGCCGACCCGGCCATGCCCGGCGCCCGCTGGTTCCCCGGCGCCCGCCTCAACTACGCCGAGCACGCCCTGCGCGCCGCAGAGCCCGGCCCCGACGGAGAGCGCGGGGCGAACGCCGACCGACCGGCGATCCTCCACCTCGACGAGACCACCGAGCAGCCGGCCGTCCTCACCTGGTCCGAACTCCGCCGCCAGGTCGGCTCGCTGGCCGCAGCCCTGCGCGCCCGAGGCATCGGCCCCGGCGACCGGGTCAGCGCCTACCTGCCCAACGTCCCGCAGGCCGCCGTCGCCCTCCTCGCCACTGCCGCCGTCGGCGCCGTCTGGACCAGCTGCGCCCCCGACTTCGGTGCCCGCAGCGTCCTCGACCGCCTCCAGCAGATCGAACCCGCCGTCCTGTTCGCCGTCGACGGCTACCACTACGGCGGCAAGGACCACGACCGCACCGACGTCGTCGCCGAGCTGCGCCGCGAACTCCCCAGCCTGCACACCGTCGTGCACGTCCCGCTGCTCGGCGCCCCCGCCCCCGAGGGCGCCCTCCAGTGGGACGACCTCGTCGCCGACGACGTGGAACCGGTCTTCGAGCCCGTCCCCTTCGACCACCCGCTCTGGGTCCTCTACTCCTCCGGCACCACCGGCCTGCCCAAGGCCATCGTCCAGAGCCAGGGCGGCATCCTGCTCGAACACCTCAAGCAGGCCGGCCTCCACCTCGACCTCGGCCCCCAGGACCGCTTCCTCTGGTACACCTCCACCGGCTGGATGATGTGGAACTTCCTGCTGGCCGGCCTCCTCGTCGGGGCCACGATCGTCACCTACGACGGCAGCCCCGGCCACCCGGACACCGGCGCCCTGTGGTCGGTCGCCGCCCGCACCCGCGCCACCGTCCTCGGCACCTCCGCCGCCTACGTCATCGCCAGCCGCAAGGCCGAGCTGCACCCCGGGCGGGACCTCGACCTCTCCGCCGTCCGCTGCATCGGCACCACCGGCTCCCCGCTCCCGCCCGACGGCTTCCGCTGGATCTACGACGAGGTCAGGCAGGACGTCTGGCTCGCCTCGGTCAGCGGCGGCACCGACGTCTGCTCCTGCTTCGTCGGCGGCGTCCCCACCCTGCCCGTGCACCTCGGCGAGATCCAGGCCCCCTGCCTCGGCGCCGCCGTCGAGTCCTGGGACGTCCAGGGCCACCCGCACACCGACACCGTCGGCGAACTCGTCGTCACCAAGCCCATCCCGTCCATGCCCACCGGCTTCTGGAACGACCCCGAGGGCACTCGCTACCACGACAGCTACTTCGACACCTATCCCGGCATCTGGCGCCACGGCGACTGGATCACCGTCACCTCCCGCGGCACCGTCGTCATCCACGGCCGCTCCGACTCCACCCTCAACCGCCAGGGCGTCCGGATGGGCTCCTCGGACATCTACGAGGTGGTCGAGCGCCTCCCCGAGATCGCCGAGTCCCTGGTCATCGGCCTGGAGGAGCCCGACGGCGGCTACTGGATGCCGCTGTTCGTCGTCCTCACCCCCGGCGCCGAACTCGACCAGGACCTCATCGGCCGCATCCGCACCTCGCTGCGCACCGAACTCTCCCCGCGCCACGTCCCCGACGAGGTGATCGCCGTCCGCGGCCTGCCGCACACCCTCACCGGCAAGCGCATCGAGGTCCCGGTCAAGCGCATCCTCTCCGGCACCCCGCTGGAGCAGGCCGTCAACCCCGGCTCCGTCGACAACCTCGACCACCTGCGCTTCTTCGAGCAGCTCCGGATCGACCGCCAGGCCTGACCGGCCCCGAGAACGCCGAAGGGGCGCCCCCACCGCCAAGGGTGGGGGCGCCCCTGCCACTCGTCACGGGCTACTCGCCGGAGAGCACCTGCTGCGCCGCGGTCCGCGCCTCTTCGGCACTGTCCGCGGCCCGGGCCGCCTCGGCGGCCCGACGGCACTGCGCCAGCGTGTACTTGGCCAGCATGCTCCGCACGTAGGGGATCGAGGCCGAGCCCATGGAGAGGCTGGTGACGCCCAGACCGGTCAGCACCACCGCCAGCAGCGGGTCCGCGGCCGCCTCACCGCAGACGCCGCAGCTCTTGCCGGTCGCCCGGGCAGCGTCGGCGGCCGCCGCGATCAGGTCCAGCAGGGCCGGCTGCCACGGGTCCTGCAGCCGGGCCAGCGCACCGACCTGACGGTCGGCCGCGAAGGTGTACTGCGCCAGGTCGTTGGTCCCCAGCGAGAGGAACTCGACCTCCTGCAGGATCGCCCGGGCCCGCAGCGCGGCCGACGGGATCTCCACCATGGCGCCGAACTTGGCCTCCAGCCCGGCCTTGCGGCAGGCGGCCGCGAAGTCCCCGGCGTCCTTGCGGTCGGCCACCATCGGGGCCATCACCTCAAGGTGCACCGGCAGTCCGTCGGCGGCCTCGGCCAGCGCCCGCAGCTGGGTGGCCAGCACCTCGGGGTGTTCGAGCAGGGTGCGCAGGCCGCGCACGCCGAGCGCCGGGTTCGGCTCGTCGGCCGGGGTCAGGAAGTCCAGCGGCTTGTCCGCGCCCGCGTCCAGTACCCGGACCACGACCCGGCCCTCCGGGAACGCCTCCAGCACCTTGCGGTACGCCTCGACCTGCTTCTCCTCGCCGGGAGCCTGCGCCGAGTCGTCCAGGAACAGGAACTCGGTACGGAACAGGCCGACGCCCTCCGCACCGTTCTCCAGTGCGGCCGGCACGTCCGCCGGTCCGCCGATGTTGGCCAGCAGCGGCACCCGGTGCCCGTCCGAGGTCTGCCCCGGACCGGAGGAGGCGGCAAGCGCGGCCTTGCGCTCGGCGGCGATCACCCGCAGCTCCTCCTGCTTCTCCGGCGAGGGGTCGAGCAGGACGTCGCCCGAGCTGCCGTCCACGGCGACGACGGTGCCCTCGGCGACCTCCGTCGCGCCCGGCAGCGCGACCACGGCCGGCACGCCCAGCGCCCGCGCCAGGATGGCGCTGTGGCTGGTCGGCCCGCCCTCCTCGGTCACGAAGCCGAGGACCAGCGTGGGGTCCAGCAGCGCGGTGTCGGCCGGCGCCAGGTCCCGCGCGAACAGCACGTACGGCTCGTCGCTGTCCGGCACGCCCGGCATCGGCACGCCCAGCAGCCGGGCCACGATGCGGTTGCGCACGTCGTCCAGGTCGGCGACCCGCCCGGCCAGGTACTCCCCGGCGGAGGCCAGTAGCGCGCGGTAGGCCGCGAAGGCGTCGTACACACCGCGCTCGGCGCTGCTGCCGACGGCGATCCGGCGGGACACGTCGGCCATCAGCTCCGGGTCCTGCGCCATCAGCGCCTGGGCCTCCAGCACCGCCTGCGCCTCGCCGCCGGCCAGGTTGCCGCGCGCGATCAGGTCCGCGGCGACGGCCTCGACGGCCGCCTGGGCGCGCGCCTGCTCGCGCGGGGCGTCCTCGGTCGGGACCTGGGTGGTCGGGGGCTCCAGCACCGCCGTGCCCATGTGCCGCACCTGGCCGATCGCGACCCCGTGGCTGACACCCACGCCGCGCAGTGTCTTCTCCATGTCCTGATATCTCCGCTGAGAGGAGCGGCCCCGCCGGGAGCCGCTGAGTGCCGGGTCGCCCCGTCAACTCCTACGGGGCGGGTATGTGTCCGTGGTGTGAGGGGTCAGCTCCAGTTGAACAGCTTGTCGCCCGCCTTGACCTCGCCGCCCTCGCGGACGTCGACCAGGGAGTCGGTGGCGGCCTCCAGTGCCACGACCGGCGAGACCGGCGACTTGCCCGCAGCCTCGACGGCGGCCGGGTCCCACCGGATCACGGCCTGACCGCGGGTCACCGTGTCGCCCTTGTTGACGAGCAGCTCGAAACCCTCGCCGTTCAGCTGAACGGTGTCGATGCCCAGGTGGGTCAGCACACCGTGCCCGTCGGCGTCCACCACGACGAAGGCGTGAGGATGCATGGAGACCACGACGCCGTCCACCGGAGCGACCGCCTCGGTGGGCTGACGAACCGGGTCGATCGCGGTGCCCGGGCCGACCATCGCACCCGAGAACACCGGGTCCGGCACGCCGGTGAGCCCGACGACCTGGCCGGTCAGCGGCGACGTCACAGTGGTCATGGTTGTGCCTCCCAAGTGCGCAATACAGCGAGCGGCCGCGAGGTGCGGCACACGATCAACCGAAGCCTAAATCATGTCAACTTTGGACATCTGCTGACATTATCGGGCGAAGACCACCGCCCCCGTCCGCCTGCCGGCCGACGTCACAGCGGCCCGCGACTGGTCTAGTCCTCTTGGTCGACGCGCCGCACTCTACAGGCATCTTGGCGAATCCGGACCATTGCTGTATATGCTCGCGAGAGCAACAAATCATGCGGCCGCCCGGGTGACCAGCGGTGTGGCCCGATTCGCACTCCGCCCGCCGACCCGCTATGGTTGGTCGGGTCGCCGCGACTCAGCGGTTAACGCCAGATTTCAGATGCGGAAAGCCCCGGTAAACGGAGCGGAAAACGTCTGATAAGCTGGAAACACGAAAGAACGAAGCGCCCGGAGGGCCCGCTGGAAGGCGGTCCGAAGGAAGTGTCCGTTCC
>NZ_JBHWDU010000033.1:0-78233 GCF_042734825.1 Kitasatospora sp. NPDC059648
TGGCTTCTTCTTCCCCATGCTCTCCATGATGGACATCATCCTTACCGGGGCCGAAGCCCCTGATCAGGGGTGTCCGTCAAAGCGAATCAAGCCCAGTCGAACGGTCACTGGAGGACAGCCTGGCCCGGCTGGAGGAGCAGGTCCGCCTACGGACCGACTCCAGCGGCTGACCCCACCCGGGCCCCACCCGGGCAGGGGTCAGGAGCGCGGCGGCAGCCGGTGGAGCCGCACCTCGGTGAGGTGTCCGTCGTCCGCGCGGGCGGTCAGGTAGGTGGCGAAGGGCTGGCGGCGCCGGTCGGTCGGGGAGCCGGGATTGAGCAGCCGCGGGCCGCCGGGGGCGTGGCTGTCCCACGGGATGTGGCTGTGTCCGAAGACCAGGACGTCCGTGTCGGGGAAGCGCGACCGGCACCGCTGTTCGCGCCCCCGGGCGGGGCCGGTCTCGTGGACGACCGCGAACCGCAGGCCCGCCAGTTCGACCCGGGCCACTTCGGGCAGCCGTTCGCGCAGCTCCTGCCCGTCGTTGTTGCCGTGGACGGCGACCAGTTGCCGGGCCCGGGCCTCGAACAGGTCGAGCGTGGCGGTGTCGACCCAGTCCCCGGCGTGGAACACCGCGTCGGCCTCGTCGAGGGCGTGCAGCAGCGGGGCGGGCAGGGAGCGCGCCCGGGTGGGGACGTGGGTGTCGGAGGTGAGGAGCAGTCTCACGCTGGAGGACTCCGGTTCGGGTCAGGGCCTCGCGGACGGGTGTCGGTCGTCGCCCGAGCCGGGTTCGGCCGCGGTGCGGTGCACCTGCGCCTTGGCGCTGTCGGGCAGCACCTTGTTGGTCGCGGCCTGGGCGCGGGTTTTGAGGGAACCGGCGGTCACCTTGTCCTTGCCTGCCATGAGGGCCTCGAAACCCTGCCGGGCGACCTGGGCCGGATCGTCCTTGTCCTGTTGGCCGAGCTTGGTGCCGGTCATGTCGGCGCGGCGGAAGAAGTCCGTGTCGGTGGGGCCGGGCATCAGCGCGGTCACGGTGACGCCGGTGTCCTTCAGCTCGTTCTGCAGGGCCTGGGCGAAGGACTGGAGGAAGGACTTCGAGGCGTTGTAGACGGCCTGGAACGGGCCGGGCATGGTCGCGGCGACGGAGGAGGTGATGAGTACGCGGCCCTCGTTGCGGGCGGTCATGTCGCGCAGGACGTGCTTGGCCAGGCGGACGGTCGAGGTGATGTTGAGGTCGATGATCTCCAGTTCGTCGACGAGGTCGGTGTCGACGAAGGCGCCGCCCCGGCCGACGCCGGCGTTGAGGGCGACCGCCGCGACGGGTCTGCCGGTGGCGGTGATCGCCGACCACAGGGTCTCCACTCCGTGGCGGGTGCGCAGGTCCGCGTGGACGTCGGTCACGACGGCACCGTCGGCGCGCAGGCTCTCGGCGGCCGCGGCGAGGCGGCCGTCCTCGGCGTTGATCAGGAGGTCGAAGCCGTGGTCCGCGAACTGGCGGGCCAGTTCGTAGCCGATGCCGCTGGAGGCGCCGGTCACCACGGCGAGGGGTCGGGTGGGAGTCGTCATGCCGCACGACTACCCAAGCCGATCGCATGCGAATCACGCCGGGCGTGCCGCCAGGCGGCGCCGCCTCGGGCAGGCCACGGGCCCGCCGGTCCGGCCCGGCGGCATCGTCGTGGTGCTCAGTTCGCGGCCAGGCCTGGGGCGAAGACCGAGAACCACAGGGCCGCGAACGTGGCGACGGTCATCGCGGGCACGAGGAGCCGGGTCTCCAGCTTTCCGCCGGTGCGCCGGATCAGCACGAGTTCGAAGCGCTTGGGGTAGGGCCACAGGAGGGGCGCGCCCCGGCGGGTCAGGCAGTCGCCGAGCAGGTGGGACACGGTCCCCAGGCAGACCGTGTAGGGCAGCCAGACGGCGATGCCGGTGAACCAGGCGGCCACCGTCGCCGTTCCGACACCGGCCAGACCGACGGAGGTCACCCATGCCGTCAGCCCGTGTCCCGGCGGGTGCAGGTGCAGGGCCCGCGCCGCGAGACCGAAGAGGACGAAGGTGAGACCCAGGGTGAAGCCACCGCCGAGGCGGGTGACGCCCATCCAGGTGCCCCAGCCGGTGAGCGCCACGAACAGCAGGGAGTGCGTCGCATGGCGGTGTCCCCCGCACAGCCTGCCCACCAGACGGCACAACCCCTTCGACAGCGGGCCCAGCAGGTGTGCGGGCGTCGCGTCGTGGTGGTCGAGGTCCGGCAGCAGTGCGGCCCCGGCGCAGAGCAGCGTGCCGACCAGTACCTCGCTCGGCCGCGGCTGCACACCGAACAGGGCCTCCGGCAGGAACGGCGCGGTCGCCGCGTAGAGCAGTGCCCCGCTGACCGCATGTGACTGACCCAGCACGACGACCCGTCCCCCTCCCGTTGCGCTCCCTCCCGCACCACCTGCCCGGACCGCCGTCCGGGACCCGCGGAGATCCCTCTGCTACCCGCGTCGCCCCTTGCTACTCCCGGCCCCCGCGGGCAGGGGCGGGCTCCCGTTCTGAGTACGGATACTCATGTGCGCCCGGGCGTTGCCTGAGAGGCTCCCGGACATGATCAATCGCCGGGGGGCGCTGACAGCCCTTCATCTCTTCCTGGTCTGGGCGACGACGGTCGCCGTCGTACCGGCGCTCGGCTTCAACCTGGTGCTGACCGCCTGGGCCCGTGGGGTGGGTGCGACCGTGCCGGTCCTGGCGCTGGGCGGGTTGCTCATGGTGGGGCTGCTGACCGTGGCGGGTCTCCCGGCGCGGACGGTGGTGCCGCTGTGCGGTTCCGTCCCGAAACGCCTGCTCTGGGCGGTACTCGTCCTCGTCCTCGGCACGCTCGGCCTCCTGGCGGGTCTCGCCGCCTACGACGCGGGCGTCGACCTGGGGAACGCCGGTACCCGGATCGCGCTGACGGGAGCGCCGTACGCCGTGGCCGCGGCGTTCTTCGTGTCCAGCAGGTGGGTGCGGCTGGGCTCGCTGGCCGTGCTGGCGGCCGCGGTGGCCTACGGGGGCTTCATCGGCCCGTCCCGGGCGGAGCACCGCCGGGACGAGGCGGCCGTCGCGCGGTACCGGGAACACCCGGAGCTGCTGTACCTCGGCACCGCGCCGGCGGGCATGCAGGCGTCCCGCGTCCGGGTCGGCCCGGCCTCCTTCACCGTGGACTACCGGCCCGTCCGCGAGGGGTACGAGTCCGGGTACGCGGGTCTCGTGGTGCGCCCGTCCCACACACCGGCTCTCCGCTGCCCCGAGCCCCCGGACCAGGGCACGACCTGCACGGTGGACGCGCACGGCGGGATGGTCACGGTCCACGCCTCCACCCAGGAGGTCACCCTCACCCGGCGCTACCGCGACGCGGAGGTCTCGGTCATCAGCCAGACCATCGGCGAAGCCGGGCTGCGCGACCTCCTGAACACCTTGCACCCCTTGTCGGACGCGGAGTTGGACAAGCTGATGCAGGAGAAGAGGATCGACTACAGCTTCTGACCCTCCCCTCCCCACCCCGTCACACGGCCCGGGCCAGGACGGAACAGCGGCCGTCCGCTCGACCTCGTCCACTGCCGGCCGACCGGGCTACGCGGGGCTCCCGCCCGGTCCTGTCACGTCGTCCATGAGCCTCCTGGGAAGGGCTACGGCCCGTCCCGAGGTGCACTTCCGTTCGTCTTCGGCTTCTCCCTTCCCGATAGTCCCGGCGCCGGTGGGGTGTCACCGCCGCCGGAAGGCGCGGCTACGCCTCGGCGAGGCGGGTGGCCAGGTCGTCGAGGCCGAGGGAGCCCTGGGCGAGGACGGCGGTGTGCCAGGTCCGGAGGTCGAAGGCGGCGCCCTGGCGGCGACGGGCGGCCTCCCGGCCCCGGAGCCAGGCCCGTTCGCCCAGCTTGTAGCCGATGGCCTGGGCCGGCCAGCCGAGGTAGCGGTCGATCTCACTGGTGCGGCGCGGGAGTTCGCTGCCGTGGTGGGCCGCCATGAAGTCGAGGGCGAGGGCCGGGCTCCAGCGTTCGCCCGGGTGGAAGCCGGCATCGGCGGGGATGGCCAGCTCCAGGTGCATGCCGATGTCGACGATCACCCGGATGATCCGCAGCATCTGCTTGTCCAGGTAGCCGAGGCGCCGGGCGGGGTCGGTGAGGAAGCCCAGTTCGTCCATCAGGCGTTCGGCGTACAGCGCCCAGCCCTCCTTGTTGGCGCTGACCGCGCCGAGGGTGACCTGGTAGGTGCTGAGCCGGTCGGCGCAGGCCGTCCAGCGGGCGGTCTGCAGGTGGTGGCCGGGAACGCCCTCGTGGTACCAGGTGCTGACGAGCTGCCAGGTGGGGAAGGTGCGTCGGCCGAGGGCGGGCAGGTAGGCGCGGCCCGGGCGGCTGAAGTCGAGGCTGGGGCCGTTGTAGTAGGGCGCGCCCGAGCTTCCCGGCGGCGCGATCACGGTCTCGACCCGGCGCATCGGTCCGGCGATGTCGAAGTGGGTGCCGTCGAGGGCGTCGATCGCCTCGTCCGTGATCTGCTGCAGCCAGGCTCGGACGTTCTCCTCGCCCTCGACGGCGTGGCCGTGGGCGTTGAGGTGGTCCATGGTGGCCCGGACGCCGGCGCCGGGAAGGATGCGCCCGGCCTCGGCCCGCATCTCGGCGACCGTCCGGTGGAACTCCTCCCAGGCCCAGGCGTAGGCCTCGGCCGGGTCGATCTCGGCGCCGTTGGCCCAGCGGGCGGAGCGCAGGTAGTGCTCGCGGCCGACGGCGTCCGGGGTGCCCTCGGCGGCGGGCAGGTAGGTGTCGGCCAGCCAGTCGCGGAAGGCGGCAGCGGCGGCGGTCGCCCGTTCGGCGGCGGCGTCCAGTTCGGGGTGCAGCGCGGCCGGGCCGTCCGCGACGAAGCCGGTGAACCAGCTCGTTCCGCCGCTCGATCGCCCCGTCCAGGCGTCGAGTTGGGCGATGGCGGCGCGGGCCTGCCGGGGTGCGCTGAGCAGTCCGCGGCCGATGCCCTCGGCCAGGGTCGCCCGGTAGCCGTCCAGGGCGCCGGAGACGCCGCGCAGCCGTCCCGCGACGGCCGCCCACTGCTCGGGGGTGTCGGTGGGCATCATGGTGAAGACGCCGCGGACCTTGTGCAGGGGCGAGTTGACGTTGCGCAGCTGGCGGTAGTGGTCCCCGGCCTCGTGGACGGCGAGTTCGGCGGTGAGCCGCTCGCGCAGCAGGCGGGCGCAGTCCAGGTCGGCGGGGTCGTCGGCGGGCGCCGCGGTGTCGAGGGCGGTCAGGGTCTGCCGGGCGAGTTCGGCGAGTGCCTCGAAGCCCTCCGGTGAGAGGTCCGGCTGCCGGTCGTCCTCGGGGTGGAGGCCGAGTCTGGTCGAGGTCGCCGGGTCGAGTGCCGCGACCCTGGCGACGTGGTCGTCGGCGATCCTGCGGGGCGACTTCGGCGTCTCGGGCATGTGCCCCATGCTGGCGCAGCCGCTGACCCGCCGTCCAGGGCGCCCGGGCCCCGCCGTCCGTGCCCCGGTCCCGGACGGCGGGTCAGCGGCTGCTGCGGCGGCCTACGGATACAGCTTGCCCGCGAGCAGGTCGAAGAGCCGCCCGTCGTAGCGGGGCATCGGCGGGCAGGTGCCGGTCACGTCCTGCCGGGAGACACGCCCTCCGGGGAACTGACGGGCCACCACTCACCGCTGCCGCCGACGGGTCCGACCGGTGCGGCGGTCGACGATGCACGGGAACGCGAAGGAGCCGGGGCCGACACGATCATCGTGTCGACCCCGGCTCCTGGTGGTAGCGGGGACAGGATTTGAACCTGCGACCTCTGGGTTATGAGCCCAGCGAGCTACCGAGCTGCTCCACCCCGCGTCGGTAGGACCACCATAGGCGATGACCCCACCGAAACGGAAATCGGTTTCCCCGCTCGCCCCCGCGCACCGGTCCACGGAGTCCTGGCGGCGAGGGCCTCGGCGATGAGGTTCACGGTCGGGCGGTACTTCACCGCCACGGCCCGGGTCAGCAGATCCGGGGCAGTTGTTCGCCCATCGGCAGGTCGACCACGCGGGTGCCGCCGAAGCCGGTGCGGGCGACGACCATGCCCGGGTGGTCCTCGACGCACTCACCGATCACCGCCGCCTCCGCACCGAGCGGGTGGGCGCGCATCGCGGCGAGCACGGCGTCGGCCCCGGCACGGGGGACGAAGGCGACCAGCTTGCCCTCGTTGGCGATGTACATCGGGTCCAGGCCCAGGACGGCGCACGCGTTGGCCACCGGCTCCGGGACGGGGACGGCGCGTTCGCTCAGCACCACGCCCACCCCGGCCGCCGACGCGATCTCGTTGAGCGCCGCCGCCAGCCCGCCCCGGGTGGGGTCGCGCAGCACGTGCAGGTCGCGGGTGGCGCCGAGCATCGCCTCGACCAGTCCGCCGAGGGCCGCGCAGTCGCTGCGCACCTCGACCCCGAACTCCAGGCCCTCGCGCACGCTCAGGATCGCCACCCCGTGCAGCCCGATCGGCCCGCTGACGATCACCACGTCGCCGGGCCGGGCCCGCTGCGGCCGGATGTCGACCCCGGCCGGGACGAGCCCGATGCCGGCCGTGTTCAGGTAGACGCCGTCCCCGTGCCCGGCCTCGACCACCTTGGTGTCGCCGGTGGCCACCTCCACCCCGGCTGTGCGGGCGGCCTCGCCGAGCGACCGGGCGATCCGGTCGACGACGGCCAGCTCCACCCCCTCCTCCAGGATGAAGCCGCAGGACAGGTAGGCCGCCCGGGCCCCGCTCATGGCCAGGTCGTTGACCGTGCCGTTGACGGCGAGGTCCCCGATGCAGCCGCCGGGGAAGAACAGCGGCCGCACCACGTAGGAGTCGGTCGAGAACGCCAGCCGCGCGCCGCCGAGTTCGAGCACGGCGGAGTCGCCGAGTCCGGCCAGCACCGGGCCGCCGAACGCGGGCGCGAAGAGGTTCTGCACCAGTTCGGCGGAGAGCGCCCCGCCGCCGCCGTGGCCCATCACCACCCGGGGGTGGTCGCGCAGCGGCAGCGGGCAGCTCCAGCCGGAGAAGTCCGGCGCGGCCGGGTCGGCGAGCAGTTCGGTGTCAGCCAACGGGGCTCGCCTCCTGGGCCGGGCCCGGCGTGCTCAGCCGCCGGTAGAGGTAGTACGCGGCGCAGGCTCCCTCGCTGGAGACCATGGTGGCGCCGAGCGGGGTCCGCGGGGTGCAGACCGTGCCGAAGGCCTCGCACTGGTGGGGCTTCAGCAGCCCTTGCAGCACCTCGCCGGCCCGGCACTGGTCGGGTTCGCGGGTGCGGATGCCCGCGACGTCGAAGCGGTGCTCGGCGTCGTGCTCCCGGTAGCGCGGCGAGAGCCTCCAGCCGCTCTGCGGGATCACGCCGATGCCCCGCCAGGAGCTGTCGGTCACCTCGAAGACGTCCTCCAGCATGGCGCGGGCCGCCGGGTTGCCCTCGGGCCGGACGGCTCGGGCGTAGGCGTTGTCGACGGTGTGCTCGCCGCGCTCCAGCTGCCGTACGGTCCGCCGGATGCCCTCAAGGATGTCCAGCGGTTCGAAGCCGGTGACCACGATCGGCACCCGGTGGCGCTCCGCGAGCGCCGGGTACTCGGCGGTGCCCATCACGCTGCACACGTGCCCGGCGGCCAGGAAGCCCTGGACCCGGCAGTCCGGCGAGGCCATGATCGCCTCGATGGCCGGGGGCACCCGGACGTGCGAGACCAGCATGCTGAAGTTGCGCACGCCCTGCTTCCGGGCCAGATGGACGGCCATGGCGTTCGGCGGGGCGGTGGTCTCGAAGCCGATGCCGAAGAAGACCACCTCCCGGCCCGGGTTCTCCCGGGCGATCTTCAGCGCGTCCAGCGGCGAGTACACCACCCGGACGTCGCCGCCCTCGCCCCGCACCCCGAACAGGTCGCGGTCGGTGCCGGGCACCCGCAGCATGTCCCCGAAGGAACAGAAGATCACCTCCGGCCGGGCGGCGATGGCGAGCGCCCGGTCGATCACCTCCAGCGGGGTGACGCACACCGGGCAGCCCGGCCCGTGGATCAACTCGACCTCGTCCGGCAGGAGTTGGTCGATGGCGTGCCGGATGATGCTGTGCGTCTGACCGCCGCACACCTCCATCAGCGCCCACGGGCGGGTGACCGTCGCCCTGATGTCGGCGAGCAGGCCCTCGGCCAGCTCGGGGTTGCGGAACTCCTCCAGGTACTTCACCGCTCGACCTCCTCAGCCGCTCCTGCCGCCTCAGCCGCCTCCCACGGGTCGCCGAACTCCTCCTGCAGCAGTCCGAGTTCCTCGAACAGCCGCAGGGTCCGCCGGGCCGACTCCTCGTCCAGGCGCTGCAGCGCGAACCCCACGTGGACGATCGCGTACTCCCCCACCGCCAGGTCCGGCAGGTACTCCAGGCAGACGTCCTTGACCACCCCGCCGAAGTCCATCACCGCCATCCTGGTCCCGTCGCGCTCCCCGATCTCCGTCACCCTGCCGGGCACCGCCAGGCACATCCGCTCTCACTCCTCCCGGCCGGCCGCCGAGCGGCCGGCCACCATCAGCTGGCCGAGCGCCAGTCCTCCGTCGTTGGGCGGCACCCGGCGGTGCCGCAGCACGGTGAAGCCGTCCTCCCCGAGGCCGCTCGCGCAGGCCGAGGAGAGCAGCGCGTTGGCGAAGACCCCGCCGCTGAGCGCCACCGCCGTGGCGCCGTACCGGTCCCGGACGGCCGCGCAGACCCGCCGCACGGCCTCGGCAACCGCGGCGTGGAAGCGCGCCGCGACCCGCCCGGCCGGGGCGCCCGCGGCCAGGTCCGCCACCACCCCGGCGAGCACCGGCCCGGGATCGACGACCCAGCCGCCCTCCCGCTCCGCGAGCCCGAAGCAGTAGCCCGCCGCCGGGCCGAACTCCGCTGCGGCGGCCTCCAGTTCGATCGCCGCCTGCGCCTCGTACCCGGCCCGGTGACAGATCCCGGCGAGCGAGGAGACCGCGTCGAACAGCCGGCCCATGCTGGAGGTCGGCACGCAGTTCAGTCCGCGCTCCAACTGCCGCTCCAGCAACCGCAGTTCCTCAAGGGAACAGGCCTCGACCGGTGGCAGCCCGGCGGTCCAGGGCAGCCCGGCCGCCCACAGGTGCGCCAGCGCCGTACGGTACGGGCGCTCGACGGCCGCGTCCCCGCCCGGCAGCGGCACGTACCCGAGGTGGGCGAGGCGGCGGAAACCGTCGTAGTCGGCGAGCAGCACCTCGCCGCCCCAGATCGCGCCGTCCTCGCCGTAGCCGGTGCCGTCGAAGGCCACTCCGAGGACGGGCCGGCTGCCGTCCAGGCCGTGTTCGGCCATCACCGCGGCTACGTGGGCGTGGTGGTGCTGCACCCGGCGCACCGGTCGGCCGGCGGCGGTGCGCTCGGCGTGGTGGAGCGAGCGGTAGCCGGGGTGCCGGTCGGCGACGAGCAGTTCGGGCCGCACCCCGCTGACCGTGCCGAGCTGGTCCACCGCCCGGTCGAAGGCGCGCAGCGTGGCCAGGTCGTCCATGTCGCCGATGTGGCCGGACAGCCATGCGTAGCCGTCCCCGGCCAGCGCGAAGGTGTTCTTCAGATCCCCGCCGACGGCCAGCACCGGCCGGACGGGCACCGGCAGCGGGAGCGGCAGCGGGGCGTACCCGCGCGAGCGGCGCAGCGGCAGCTGTTCGCCGTCGACCACCCGCACCACGGAGTCCTCGCAGGGCACCCGGATCGGCCGGTCGTGGCCGAGCCAGCCGTCGACCAGCGGGGCGAGCGCATCCAGCGCCTCCCGGTCGTCGGTGACGATCGGCTCGCCGGACAGGTTGGCGCTGGTCATCACTAGCAGGTCCGGCCCGGGGGCGGCGAGCAGCAGGTGGTGCAGCGGGGTGTACGGGAGCATCACCCCGAGGTCGGGGCTGCCCGGCGCGACGGCCGGGAGTTCCGCGGCGAACCCGCCGGGGCGGCGCAGCAGGACGATCGGCCGCACCGGTCCGGTGAGCAGTTCCCGCTCGACGGGCCCGAGCGGCATCAGTGCCTCGACGGTGGCGAGGTCACGGGCCATCAGTGCGAAGGGCTTGTCGCCGCGCCGCTTGCGCCGGCGCAGCAGGGCGACGGCCGCGCGGTCGCGGGCGTCGCAGGCGAGGTGGTAGCCGCCGATGCCCTTGACGGCGAGGACCGCCCCGTCGGCGAGCAGCCGCCGGGCCCCGTCGAGGGCGTCCTCGTCGCGGCGGGCGGCGTGCCCGGGGACGGTCAGGATGAGCCGTGGTCCGCAGCCGTGGCAGGCGACGGGCTGGGCGTGGAAGCGGCGGTCGGCGGGATCGGTGTACTCCCGGGCGCAGTCCGCGCACATCGGGAAGCCGGCCATCGTGGTGTTGGCCCGGTCGTAGGGCAGGCCGGTGACGATGGTGTGCCGGGGGCCGCAGTTGGTGCAGCTGATGAAGGGGTGCCGGTGGCGCCGGTCGGCGGGGTCGGTGAGTTCGGCCAGGCAGTCGGCGCAGACGGCGACGTCGGGCGGGATCAGGGTGGCGCGCGGGCCGTCGGTGCGGGAGGCCGTGATGGTGAACCCGGTGGCGCCGGTGGCGGCGAGCGGCTGGTGCTCGACGGAGGCGACCCGGGCGAGCGGCGGCGCGTCGCCGGCCACCCGTCGGCAGAAGGCGTCCAGGGCCTCCGGGCTGCCCTCGACCTCGGCGAGCACGCCCTCGCCGGTGTTGGTGACGCTTCCGGCCAGTCCGAGTTCCCCGGCCAGCGCGTAGACGAACGGCCGGAAGCCGACTCCCTGCACCAGGCCGCGGACGGCGACCCGGCGCCGCTCGACGCCGAGCGCCGTCACGACGGCTCCGGCACGGGGCGGTGGGGGCCCTCGTGCGCGTGTCCCCCGGGAGCCCCGTGCACGGCCATCACCGGCCGGTGCGGCGCGACGCCGTCCAGCACGGCGAGCGCCCGCTCCAGCAACGCGCCGACGCCGTCGCCGGTGCGGGCCGAGGTGGGCACCACCTCCACGCCGGGGTTGACCCGCTGCACGTTGGCGAGGAACGCCGCGTCGTCGAACTCGGCCGCCGCGGCGAGGTCCGCCTTGGTCACCAGCACGAGGTTGGCCAGCCCGAACGCGGTGGGGTACTTGAGCGGCTTGTCCTCGCCCTCGGTCACCGAGGCCAGGACTACCCGCAGCGATTCGCCGAGGTCGTAGGAGGCCGGGCAGACCAGGTTGCCGACGTTCTCCACGAACAGCAGCCGGCAGTCCCCGGGCAGCCAGCCGTCCAGGTGGCCGGCGAGCATCCGGGCCTCCAGGTGGCAGAGCCCGTCGGTGAGCACCTGCTTCACCGGTACTCCCGAACGGGCCAGCCGCAGCGCGTCGTTCTCGGTGGCGAGGTCGGCGGTGAGCGCGGCGACGGACACCCCGCGCCGCCGGGCGAGCCCCAACTCCGCCTCCAGCAGGGCGGTCTTGCCGCTGCCGGGGCTGGAGAGCAGGTTGACCGCGACCGTGCCGCGGGCGGTCAGCGCGGCCCGCAGCTCACGGGCGCCGTCGTCGTTGCGGGCGAGCACCGCCCGCCGCAGGTCGGCCGTCCGGCCCGCGTGTCCGTTCTGGCACATCGGTTTCAGCCTTTCTGTTCGGCCGGGACGTCGGGGCGTTCGGCCCACTCGACGTCGAGGATCTGGAGCTCGCGCCCGGACAGCAGCTCGACTCCCCCGCCGGTGCGGCAGTCGGGGCAGGCGAGGTCCGGCGGCATTCCGACGGCCCATTCGACGCCGCAGGGCGCGCAGCGGGCACGCGCCGCGACGGACTCGGTCTCCAGCGCCGCGCCCGCCACCAGCGTTCCGGCGCAGGCGAGTTCGAAGCAGAAGTCGAGGGCGTCGGGGACGACGCCCGCCAACTCGCCGACCCGCAGCCGCACTCGCGCCGCTCCCGGAGCCCCGTGCTCGCGCGCGGCCGTGTCCACCTGCTCGACGACGGCGGCGGCGATCGACATCTCGTGCATCGGTCCCTTTCCACGGCGGCCGGCAACGCGCCCCATTACAGGGCGCGGTGGCGGCGACGGCTCGAAGCCGCGCCGCCACCGCCTCCGGGGCTGCACCGTTCGCAGCAATCCGCGGCTCACATCCGCGAGATCTTCATGTACCGCTTGAGGTCGGGCAGGCTATGCCAGACCAGCGCGCCGATCCCCGCCAGCAGGGCCGCGCCGAAGAGCTTCCTCAGCATGGTGTCGTCCTCCTCTCCGGTGATCGGGCCTCCTCCACCGACAGGGCCCCCGCCACGGCCCGCAGGACCACCTGGACGGCCTCCTCGACGGCGGCGGCGACGGGCTCGCTCAGTCCGATGCCCTCCTCCAGCGACGCCGGTTCGCAGCCGACGACCAGCACCCGCCCGGGAGGCTCGCCCCCGGTGCCGGCCGCGAGCGTGGCGAGCAGTCCGAGCACGGCGTCCGGCCCCATCCGGTGCCCGTCCAGGACGGGCACCTCCAGCGGCTCGGCGGCCGCCTCGATGAGGTACACCGTGCCGGGCGCGCCGCCGCGGCAGGTCGCGTCGACCAGGACGGCGGTGCGGTAGCCGTCGAGCAGCCGGTACGCCAGGTCGACGCCGCGCACGCCGACGTCGACCAGCTCGACGCCCTCCGGCAGCCGGTGGGCGGCGAGGCGCCGGACGGTCTCCACCCCGAACCCGTCGTCGCCGAGGAAGATGTTGCCCACCCCGGCGACCAGCACGGTCGGCCGGGTCACGGCTCCTCCAGCGGGGTGATCTCGTCGGGCTGGAAGTAGCGGAAGCGCCCCTGGGCGCGCCAAAGGTCCGCGCCGGGGTCGTCCTCCACCGTGACGGCCAGGTGAACCGAGCCGTCGAGGTCGTGCAGCACGGCCTCGACCACGGCGGTGCGCCCGTCCAGGAAGAGGTCCTGGGCGTCGGTGCGCCGCCGCCCGGGCCGCAGCAGCACCCGGCTGCCCGCGCCGACCTGCCGGCCGTCGACCAGCACCCGGTCGTGCTCGGGGTCGACCTCCGGGTCGCTGCCCGGGTCCCACCAGGGCTGTTGCGGGTCCGGACCGCAGCCGCTGATCTCGCGCAGGCCGCGGATGGCGCCGTGCAGCCGCTCCAGCACCTCGGGTGGCATGGACTCGGCCAGGTCGATCACGGCGCCGGCCCGCTCGTCGGTGCCCCGGGCCTCCCGCTTCTCCCGGTCGGTCAGGGCCGCCGTCCGCAGCGCCAGGATCTCGTCGATCTCGGTGGCGTCGTACAGGGCTCCGAGGCTCTCCGGGGCGATCCGCGGGTGGTCCTCCAGGATGATCGGCGAGGACAGCACCACCTGGTACCCGCCGTCCGGCCCGGCCGGCACGGGCCAGGTGCGCTCGTTGCGGCAGCGCTTCACGGCCGCCCGGGCCCACTCGGGCGGGTCGGCGACCGACAGGAACCGGCCGTGCTCCAGCCCGAGCAGCAGGTGGGTGGAGACCAGGGAGCGCGGCAGCGCCTCGTCGCGGCCGGCCCCGCGGCCCGGCGTCCAGTCGGAGACGTTCTCCACCTCGACGGTCAGGCGCTGCGCCTGGTACGGGCCGGGCAGTTCCTCGACCCTCAACCGCACCACCCCGTCGAGCTGTTCGCGCCGGCGCACCAGCCGGCCGACCGCGCTGCCGTGCTCGTGCAGCAGCTCCGTGCTGCCGACGCCCGGCAGCCGGAACCCGTGCTGCAACCCCTCGCCGGTCAACTCATCGACGGGCAAAAGAAGTTCGACCCGCTCCTCGACGGCCTCGTCCCACTCGACGAGCACCCGGTCGGCGAGCTCCAGCTCCTCCACCGGTTCGAACCCGCCGCCGTCGACGGCCCGTTCGACGGTTCGCCGCTGGACCCGCAGGAAGCGCAGCTCGACCGCCAGCCGGTCGTCGTGCCGCGCCTCCATGAGGCAATCGGTGCGCTGGTGGGAGTGTTCGCCGCCCTGCCTGGTGTACTCGGGCGGCACCAGTACGCCGAACTGCCAGCGCAGCCGGTTCTTGGCCGCGGAGGCGCGGTACGGGTAGAGCACGTAGCCCTCCATCAGCACCGCGTCGGCGATCTGCCGGGCGCCCGCGAAGCCGCGCTCGATCCCTTCCGGAAAGCCGCTCACGCGCCCACCCCGCCGCGCCCGGCGGGCGCTTCGCGCACCACGCGCCGCCCGGTGACGGACTCGCTCCGCACGCTCACCCGGCCCCCTCTCCGACCGCCGCCGTGGCGAGCAGCTCGCGCACCGTCGCCTCCCAGGAGGGCAGGGCCCGCCGGGAGCGGTAGGCCAGCAGCTCGTCCATCAGGCCCTCGGGCAGCCGCAGCCAGCCGCAGCCGGGGAAGTGCCGGTCGACCGCCTCCCGCCAGACCGCCACCGGCATCCGCACCCTGGCCTCCTTGTCCCACGGCACCGGGGTGACCTGGAAGCCGCCCGGCCCGGCGAAGGCGGTGCCGGAGAAGAGCAGCAGAAGTGGCACCTCGCCGCCCTCCAGCGCCCGGAAGTACCTGGCGCAGGCCACCTCCAGGTCGTAGCTGCACGGCACCGGGAGGTCGGCCTCGGTCTCCCCGGTGAATCCGGGCACCAGCAGCGGCACGGTCGCGAACTGGATCGGGTTGAGCGTGCCGGCCCAGCGCTCCCGCTCGCCGAAGAGGTCACCGAGCCGCTCGCCCTCGGCGTCGCCGTACGACCGGCGGCCCGGTTCGATCCGCAGCTGGCACTGCAGGGCCAGGGCGTGCACCCGGGTGTCGGCGGGAGCGGTGATCCGCAGCCGGAAGACCAGGGTGGGCACGGCCGCGTACGGGTCGGAGCGCACTCCGGTGCAGGCGAAGGCAAGCGCTGTCACGCTCTCACCTCCGCGGGCAGCGGGCGGGCCCGTCCGGCCAACTGCGCGAAGAAGTCGTCGAGTTCGGCCCTGGCCTCGGCGCCGCCGTCGAAGCCGTGCCAGCACCGCCGCAGCCGGCCCACCAGCTCGTAGCAGACGTCGATCGGCACCAGGAAGCACTCGACCCGTCCCTCGGCCCGGCGCAGCAGCAGTGCCTCCACGTCGGGCTCCAGGGCGGCTGCCAGCCGGCTGGTGCCGAGGGCGCGCTCCCAGGCCTCCTGGTCCAGTTCACTCTCGGTGGCGCCGGCCGGCCCCGGGTAGAAGGCCAGCAGCCGGTCCAGCACGGCGTTGCGGAACAGGAACACCGTGCCGACCGGGACGCCCAGCACCGACCAGGCCCGCTCGTCCGGTTCGCCGTCCGGGTCGCTCAGATAGCGGTCCGGCACGGCGCGGTATCGGCCGCCGGCCGCGCCCGGCTGCCGGAACAGCAGGCCGCAGGCGGTGCAGGTGCAGGCCAGGGCGCGTTCCTCGACGTCCACCAGGTGGCGGTGGCCGGCCGGCAGGTCGTGGCCGCACAGGGTGCACTGCTCGGGCCGCGGCGGGGCCGGCTCGCGCAGCCGGCGCAGCAGGGCGGTGCCGTCCCGGGAGACCCGTCGCGTGTTCATCGCGCCTCCGCGGGCTGCGGCGGGCGGGTGCCGATCTGGAGCAGCTGCGGGGCGCGCTCCAGCTCCAGGGCCGTCACCTCGGGCGCGTGGCAGGCGAGGGCGGCCTCCACCTCCTGCTCCCCGCAGCCGCAGCCGGTGGCCGTGCGGCGCAGCCGCAGGGTGCCGGTCTCCGGCGCGAAGCCGAGCATCTCGACCCGCTCGGGCAGCGCGGCGAGCGCCCGGTCGATCCGGGCGGACACGTCCTCGGGGTGCAGGTCGTGCAGGAGCAGCAGTCCGGCCACCACCGGGTCGTCCAGCATCCGTTCCAGGGCGGGCGGGGGCAGCGCGGGGACGATCCTGGCCAGGCCCTCGCCGTAGAAGTCCATGAGGTCGCGGACGAGTTGCTCGCCCGTCTGCTCCGCGCCGCTGCCGGCCAGGGCGTCCAGGGCCTGCTGGATCCGCAGCCCGGTCTGTTCGGCCGTCATGCGGTGAGGCCGCTCAGGCCGGTGGGCACGTGCATGGTCTTCAGGGTGCGCCCGTTGCCCACGTACATGTGGACGCCGCAGGGCAGACAGGGGTCGAAGCTGCGCACGGCGCGCATGATGTCGATGCCCTTGAAGTTCTCCGGGGAGTTCTCCTCGAAGATCGGCGTGTTCTGCACCGCGTCCTCGTACGGGCCGGGCGTGCCGTAGCTGTCGCGCACGCTGGCGTTCCACGGGGTGGGCGGGTACGGGTGGTAGTTGGCGATCTTGCCGTCGCGGATCACCATGTGGTGCGAGAGCACCCCGCGCACGGCCTCGGTGAAGCCGCAGCCGATCGACTCGTCCGGCACCTCGAAGCGCTCCCAGGTCTGGCTGCGCCCGGCGCGGACCTCGTCGAGCGCCTTCTCGGCGAAGTGCAGGGCGGCGGCGGCCGCGTAGGCCTGGAAGTAGGTGCGGGCGCGGTTGCGCTCGATCGCGTTGCTCCACTGCGGGATCTTCCACTCGAAGGTGACCTCGGGCTTGGTCATCGAGCGGGGCAGGTTGATCTGGACGCTGTGGCCGGTGGCCTTGACGTAGCCGATGTCGACCAGCCCGGACAGCGCGGTGGACCACAGCCTGGCGATCGGGCCGCCGCCGGTGTCGAGGGCGAGGTGCTCCTTGCCGTCGAACCAGCGCGGGGACATCACCCAGCTGTACTTGTCGTCGAAGTTCCGCTTCTGGGGCTGCGGGATGGTGTGCTGGTTCCACGGGTGCCGGGGGTCGACGGGGTTGCCCAGCGGGTCGTGGGTGACGAAGAGCTCCTTGCCCTCCCAGTCCTCGTAGTAGGAGGAGCCGAGCAGGATGCGGATGCCGAGGTTGATCTGCGTCAGGTCGTTGGTGACGAGCTTGCCGTCGACCACCACGCCCGGGGTGACGAACATCCGCCGGCCCCAGTCCGTCATGTTGCGGTACGTGAAGTCGCAGTGGTCCGGGTCGTTGAGGCTGCCCCAGCAGCCGAGCAGGACGCGGCGGCGGCCGACCTCCTCGTAGCCGGGCAGCGCCTGGTAGAAGAAGTCGAAGAGGTCGTCGTGCAGCGGCACGACCTTCTTCATGAACTCGACGTAGCGCATCAGCCGGGTCAGGTAGTCGGTGAACAGCTGCACCGTCGCGACGGTGCCGACGCCGCCCGGGTAGAGCGTGGAGGGGTGCACGTGGCGGCCCTCCATCAGGCAGAACATCTCCCTGGTGTACCGGCTGACCTGGAGCGCCTCGCGGTAGAACTCGCCCTCGATCGGGTTGAGCGAGCGCATGATGTCGGCGATGGTCTTGTACCCGTGGTCGCCGGCGTGCGGGGCCTCGGTGCGTTCGGCGAGCTCCAGGACGCCCGGGTTGGTCTCCTTGACCATCTTCTCGCAGTAGTCGACCCCGACCAGGTTCTCCTGGAAGATGTTGTGGTCGAACATGTACTCGGCGGCCTCGCCGAGGTTGATGATCCACTCCCCGAGGTGCGGGGGCTTCACGCCGTACGCCATGTTCTGGGTGTAGACCGAGCAGGTGGCGTGGTTGTCGCCGCAGATCCCGCAGATCCGGCTGGTGATGAAGTGGGCGTCGCGCGGGTCCTTGCCGCGCATGAAGACGCTGTAGCCGCGGAAGACCGAGGAGGTGCTGTAGCACTCCGCGACCCTCTTCTGCTTGAAGTCGATCTTCGTGTGGATGCCCAGGCTGCCCACGATCCGGGTGATCGGGTCCCAGGACATCTCGGTCAGCCCGCTGCCGTCGCCGGTCGCCCTGGTGGTCGGTGTTGCCATCGTGTCCGCGTGTCCTTGTCTGCGAGGTCGACGGGGCCGCACACCGGGGCGGTGTGCGGCCCTTCCCTGTCACCAGGGCGGGCGGTAGCCCGTGGTCAGGTGGCGGCCGGTGTGGCGCCACTTCGGTTCCTTGTCGACGGTGTTCAGCGTGATCGCGCGCAGCCGGCGGATCAGTGGGCCGTACCCGCCGCTGACGCCGCTGGACACGCGCGAGCCGGGCGGCGGGTCCATGAAGGGCATGAACTTGTCCGGGAAGCCCGGCATGGTGCAGGCGATGCAGATGCCGCCCACGTTCGGGCAGCCGCCGACGCCGTTGATCCAGCCGCGCTTGGCGACGTTGCACTTGACGACCGGGCCCCAGCAGCCGAGCCGCACCAGGCATTCGGGGGTGCCGTAGTCGGTGGCGAACTGGCCCTGCTCGTAGTAGCCGCCGCGGTCGCAGCCCTCGTGCACGGTGGCGCCGAACAGCCAGGCGGGCCGCAGCTTGTCGTCCAGCGGGATCATCGGCGCGGAGCCGGCCAGCTGGTACAGCAGGTAGGTGAGCGTCTCGGCGAAGTTGTCCGGCTGGATCGGGCAGCCGGGCACGCAGACGATCGGCAGCCCGGCCTTGGACTTCCAGTCCCAGCCGAGGTAGTCCGGAACGCCCATCGCGCCGGTCGGGTTGCCGGCCATCGCGTGGATGCCGCCGTACGTGGCGCAGGTGCCGATCGCCACCACGGCGGTCGCCTTGGGGGCGAGCCGGTCCAGCCACTCACTGGTGGTGACGGGCTGTCCGGTGGCGGGGTCGTCGCCGAAGCCGCACCAGTAGCCCTCCTTCTTGATCTTCTCGTTGGGGATGGACCCCTCGATGACCAGGACGAACGGTTCGAGTTCGCCGCGGTCGGCCTTGAAGAACCACTCGACGAAGTTGTCCGCGCCCTGGACCGGGCCGCACTCGAAGTCGATCAGCGGCCAGTGCACCGCGACCTTCGGCAGGCCGGGCAGTGCGCCGGTGACGATCTCCTCGATGCTCGGCTGCATCGCGGCGGTCAGCGAGACGGAGTCGCCGTCGCAGCTGAGGCCGGCGTTGATCCAGAGAATGTGCACCACGTCGGTGTCGGTTGTTGCGGCGGTTGCGGCAGTTGCGGCGTTCGCAGCGGTTGCAGCACCCATGAGGAAGCCTCCTCGGGGATGGGAGCCGGACGAAATGGCTCGGACCCAGTCATAGCAACGGTCCGGTCCGCCCGCCCTTCCACGAGCCCGGCGGAGCGCCCGGGACGCGCGAGCCGGGCGCGGCCGTTCGGGTCACGTCCGGGCGAGGAGCCCGGCGGGCACCGGGCGCTTGCGCACGAACGCGGACCGCAGCGCGTGGTACGGCGATTCGGGTGTGAAGAACTGCCGGCGCATCACCGCGAGCTCCTCCTCCCGGTACGCGGCGAGCGGCTTCGCCCGCTCGTCGGCCTCGCGCGCGGCCTTCTTCGCCGCGATCCGCTGCTGGGCGGTGGGCGAGGCGGCGAGCAGCCCGGCCAGGCGGGCCGCGTTCGCCCCGAACTCGCCGGGCCCGCAGTCCAGCACCCGGTCGACCAGGCCGATCCGCTCGGCCGCCGCGGCGGACACCGGGAGGGCCTGGTCGGTCAGCCGTCCGGCCTCGGCCGCGCCCACCCGCCGCGGCAGGGTGTACGTCCAGTACTCCGACCCGTACAGGCCCATCAGCCGGTAGTGCGGGTTGAGCACGGAGCCGCCGCGGCACCACACCTCGTCGGCGGCCAGCGCCAGCATCATCCCGCCGGCCGCGGCGTTGCCGCCGAGGGCGGCGACCACCAGCCGGTCGGTGGTGGTGAGCACCTCGGCGACCAGGTCGTCCATCGCGGTGATGTTCGCCCAGGACTCGGCGGCCGGGTCCGGCGCGGCCTCGATGACGTTGAGGTGGATGCCGTTGGAGAAGAAGTCACGGCCGCCGCCGAGCACCAGCACCGTGGTCGGGCGGCCGAGCGCGAAGCGGTACGCCGCCAGCAGCCGGTGGCAGTGCTCGGTGGACATCGCTCCCCCGGGGAAGGCGAAGCGCAGCAGGCCCACCGGGCCGTCCTCGCGGTAGCGGATGTCCGACCAGCCGTCCTGTTCGCCCTCGCCCGGCATCAGCGGCGCGGGCTCCTCGGGCAGCGGCGGAAGCAGGGCGCCGAGCGCCGTGACCGCCGGGAGCTTGAAGGTCTCGGAACCGCCCGGGGTGCGGCGGCGGCGCAACTCGGGGATCCACACCGCGCCGTCCGAGGTGGCCCGGCAGACGGCGCCGGCCCGGGTGGCGAGCAGCTCGCCGGGCCGTCCGCGCAGCAGCGGCTCGTGGTGGCCGCCGTGCAGGTACCACTCGCCGCCGCACAGCTCGTCCAGCACCCCGGGCTGGGAGTCCGCCGCGCGGAGCCTGCGCAGCACCGTCTCGGTGGGGTCGGTCGCCCAGTCGATCCGGCGGTCCTCCTGGCGCAGGAAGGGCCGGGTGCGGACGGTCTCGCGCCAGCCCGGTCCGCGCTGCGGCTGCGGGGCGTAGGTGCCGGAGGCGACGCGCTCCACGGCGAGCAGGGCGGCGGCCACGGCGGCGTCGGAGACCTCGTTGCGGTAGAGGTCGCTCTTGCCGCGCTCGGGCAGCCCGCAGGGCTCCGCGGCCCAGACCGGCCCGGCGTCCAGCTCCGCCTCGGCCTGGAGCACGGTGACGCCCCACTCGGTGCGGCCGTCCTGGATCGCCCGGTCGAGCGAGGAGGGGCCGCGGTCGCCTGGCGGCCCGGGGTGGACGATCAGGCAGGTGACCCGCGACCAGACCTCCTGGGGGATCGCGGTGCGCAGCATCGGCGCGAGCAGTACGTCCGGCCGGAACCGGTCCAGTGTGGCGGACAACTCCTCGTCGTCACCGTCCAGTTGGAACTCGACCTGGTGGCGCCGGTCGCGCAGTTCGGCGTGCAGCCGCTGGCTGAGGCTGTTGAACGCGCTGGCGAGGAGCAGGATCCGCATGTCCGCCTCCGACGATGAGGGCCTCCGGGGTTCCGGCGATCATCGCCTCCGGCCCGCCCGTCGCCCGGCCCGCCCGAGCCCGCCGCGCCGCCCGTTCACCCGGGCGGCGGGGGCGGTGTCCGGTGCTGTCCGCGCGATCGGCCCCGGCGTCGGCGGTGGCCGACCGGCAGGGCGGTGAGCGCGGCGGTGGCGACGCCCTCCGCCCGGGCGGCGAGGGTCTTCTCGGCGGACCGGACCGGCTCGTACTGTCCGGCAGCGGGCCGAGGGGGGCGACGTCGACGCAGCGGTGGAGCAGCAGCGCGCCGAGGCCGGCGGCGGCCACCGCGCGCGGCAGGAGGCCGGTGAAGCCGCGCCGTCGGTCCGCTGCCGGGGTGGCCACGTGGCCTCAGGCCACGGTGAGGGTGCCGTGCATGAACGGGTGGATGGTGCAGATGTACGGGTGGTCGCCGGTCTGCTGGGGCGCGGTGAAGGTCGCGGTGGCGCCGGGCGCGATCGTGCCGGTGTCGAAGGACCTGTCGGAGGCGGTGAGGGTGTGGGCGGTGGTGTCCTGGTTGGTCACCGTGACCGTCCGGCCGGGGCCCGCCTTCAGGCTCGCGGGGGCGAACACGAAGTCCTTGACGGTGACCTGGAGGGCGGCGGCGCTGCTCTGCGTCGGGCTCGTCGCCACCGTGCTGACCTGCACGGGGCTCGTCGCGCCCGTCGATGGCGTGCCGGAGCCGCCGCCCGCGCTGGAGCAGGCCGCGAGCAGGGCGGGGAGCAGCAGCGCGGCGGCTGCCCGGAGGGGCCGGGATCTGGTCACGTTCGGGCTCCGTTCGGGAGGGAGGGCGGCGGGAGCGGCCCGTCCCCCAGCCTCCTCCGGCGGGTGGGCTTCGCGATCTGGTCCAGGGCTCCGGACAGCCCGCCATTTCCTTCGTAGGAGTGAAAGTGAGGGCTCGGAGTTGACGAGTGTCGGCTGCGGTACAGGCCGCGGATGCAAGGGAATTGTGGAGATTCGTCCGCTCCTGGCTGCCTGTGGACGCACCGGGTAGGCGCCCCGGGCGCACCGGGCCGTCCCGGTCCGGCGCGTCGCTATCACAGGAGGCCGTACCGATGCAGTTGTCCACCGTCCGCCCGGTGCCCGTGACCTTCCCCGAGAGCGCGGCGCCCGACGTCCCGGTCGAGGCGGAACTCCGCTTCGACGCGAGCCTCCCGTACGCGGCCTGCCTGGCCTTCCCGCTGACCCCGTGCCAGTGCACCGGCGAGGCCGCCCGGGTGTGCTGGTACTTCAGCCGCGAACTGCTGAACGAGGGCCGGCTCGGCCCGGTCGGCAACGGTGACGTGAAGGTCCGTCCGGGGCCCGCGGGCGAGGTCCTGATCACCCTGCGGGGGCCCGGCGGCGGCTCCCTGGTCAGCGCGCCGGAGGATCTCGTCACGGCCTTCCTCTCGGACTCCTTCACCCTGGTGCCCGCCGGATCCGAGTCCGAGCACCTGGACGTCGACGCGGCCCTGGCCCGGCTCCTGGCCACCGGCTGACCTCCGGCTGAGCCCACCGCCCGGTCCCGCCGGCCGCCCGTCGGGGCGCACGCGATCCTCCGTAGAATCCACGGGCCGATCCCACTCGCCCGCAGGAGGCCGCGTTGACGTCCGACCCCGGACCCGGTGTGCTCACCCGCCTGGAGACCCTGCTCCACCAGGCTCCCGCCGACCGCGGAGGGGCGCTGTGGCGCCTCCAGGAGGAGGGCCGCCAGCTGGACGCGAACATCGTCCGCCTGCCGGCGAACGCCGGGGTCGCCGGGCACGTGGAGCCGGACCTGGACGTCCTGGTCCAGGTGCTCGACGGGAGCGGCCTCCTGGAGACCGACAACGGCCGGCAGGAGCTCTCCCCGGGGTGCACCGCCTGGCTGCCGCACGGCGCGCGGCGGTCGGTCACGGCGGGCGGGGAGGGCCTGGTCTACCTCACCGTCCACCGCCGCCGGCCCGGCCTGTCCATCCGCTCGGCGCCCCTCGGGTAGGCACCGCGGCCGGAGCGGGGGCAGGCCGCCGCGCGGGAGACCGCCCGCCCACCGCGCCGAGCCCCGAGTACGCGCACCGGAGGGCAGTCCGGGCTCCACCAGGTGCGCCGAAGAGGCTCCCCACCAGGAGGGGCGGGTCGCGGAAGCCGCCCGGGCGTCGGGGCGGAGCGGGTCACCCCGTGCCTCCGCGGCGAGTTACTTGACAGCCTCAACCTTTCACGCCTAGCGTCGTCGCCAATTGCTTCAGCTGATGAAGGATTGAGGGACAGCCCTGATGACCCCGCTGGACCGCGGCACCGCCGTCGCCGCCGAGACCGCCCGCTTCGTCGCCGCCGTACGGCAGGCCGACCCCGCCCTTCCGGTGCCCGGCTGCCCGGGGTGGACGCTGGCCGACCTGGTCCGCCACACCGGCAGCGTGCAGCGCTGGTTCACCGTGCTGCTGCGCCAACGGATCCAGGAGCCGCCGCGCAGCCGGGACGTTGACCTGCGGCTGCCCGAGCGGCCCGAGGAGTACCCGGCCTGGCTCGCCGAGGCCGCCGAGCAGGCCGCCGCGGTGTTCGCCGAGGGCGACCTCGACGCGCCGATGTGGGCCTGGGGCGCCGACCAGCACGCCCGGTTCTGGGTGCGCCGGATGCTGTTCGAGACCCTCGTCCACCGGGTGGACGCCGAACTCGCGCTCGGCCTGGAGCCGGACGTCGACCCGGACCTCGCGGCCGACGGGGTGGACGAGTTCCTGACCAACCTGCCCTTCGCCGCCTTCTTCGCCCCCGGAACGGCCGAACTGCACGGCGAGAACCGGACCATCCGCTTCGCCCGCACCGACGGCGAGGGCGACTGGCTGGTCCGGCTGCGCCCCGACGGCTTCGGCCTCGACGGTGCCGACGGGGAGGCCGACGCGACCGTCCGGGCCTGCGCCGCCGAACTGCTGCTGCTCCTCTACGGGCGCCTCGACCGCACGGCGGCCGGCGTCGAGGTCTCGGGTGACGAGGACCTGCTGGCGCACTGGTTCGCCCACTCCTCCTTCTGAGCTCAGGCCGTCGCGGCGAGGGTGCCGTCGAAGGTGGCGGCCGCGAGGCCGAAGGAGAGGGTCATCCCGATGCCGGAGGTGACCGAGACGGCCCGTACGCCCGGAGCCAGGTCGCGCACCAGCAGCGGACCTCGGGGGCTGCTGGCGTAGACGCCCTGCCAGCGCTCCAGGATCCGCAGGCGCGGCACGCCCAGCACCCGGGCGACGGCGTCGATCAGCAGCTCGTAGGTGCGCTCGTCGACGAACGGCGGGGTGGTGGCGTCGTAGTGGTGCGAGTCGCCGACCAGCAGGGTGCCGTCCGGCTGGCGGGTGAACATCACGTTGGCGCCGATCTCCAGCAGCTCCGCGCTGTGGCCGAGCACCTCCTCCCGCAGCCGGGCGGCCGACGGCCGGGCGGTGAAGGCGTCGTAGCGGAGCATCGAGGTGGCGGTCAGCACCGCGGACTCGGTACGGAAGCCCTTCGGGGCGGCGGCCCGGGCCATGGTCAGCCTGCAGCGCTGGATCCCGTGGTCCTCGGCGATGTCGGGGAACAGGTAGTCCAGGTCGTGGCCGACGCAGACCAGGACGCGCTCGCCGTGGACCGGGCCGCGGGTGGTGTGCACGGTGCCGGGCTCGACGCCGGTGACGGCGGTGCCCCACAGGACGCGGCCCCGCGGCTGCTCGGCCACCCAGCGGGCCAGGCCGGGCGCCGCCTCGCGCGGGTCGACCCGCAGGTCGGCGGGCAGCACCGCGCCGCCCACCAGGTCGCCGTCCGCGCCCGCCCCCCGGCCGAGCGCCTCGGCCGTCTGCGCCGCACTGCGCAACCGCACCGCGTCGCCACCGCGTTCGGCGTGCAGCTCCTCCAGGACGGCCGCCTCGGTCGCCGACCGTGCGACCACCAGGGTGCCGGCCTCCGCGGCCCAGATGCCGGCCGCCTCGGCGGCGCGCAGCCAGCCCGGCCGGGAGCGCTGGGCGAGGGCGAGCAGTTCGCCGTCCTGGGCACTGATGCAGCAGTGGCCGAAGTTGCGGACCGAGGCGCCGACCGGCCGCCGGTCGCGGTCGACGACGGTGACGGAGAGTCCGTTGTCCAACGCCTCGAAGGCGTGGGCGAGGCCGATGATGCCGGCGCCGACGATCACCACGTCGCTACGGGGGGCGGTGGCGGAGGTCACGGGTGGGGTGCTGCTGCTCATGGGGCCAGCTTCCGGGCTTCCGTGCCCCGAAGTCAATACATGTATGTACAAGTTACCGGCTGTTCATTCAGTCGACGGCCACCGGGGCCCGCTTGTTGAACAGGGGGATCCACAGATCGACCGACCTTGAGAAGTTCCGAGTCCGGATGCCATAGTCGACTTGTGAAGACAAGTGAGGACCTCCCTCTCCACCAACGGCTCGGCGCGGAGTTCCAGCGCCGCATCGAGTCCGGCGAGTGGCCCGAGGGCAAGCCGGTGCCCAGCGAGTCGCAGCTCTGCGCCGAGTTCGGCACCTCCCGCGGTCCGGTCCGCCAGGCCCTGGCCATGCTGCGCAGCGCGGGCAGCCTGGTCGGCGGGCGAGGCAAGCCGCCCGTGGCCGTGCGCACCACGCCCTCCCAGCCGTTCGACACCTTCCTGTCCTTCACCCAGTGGGCCCGCAGCATCGGCCGCGAGCCCGGGCAGAGCACCGTCGAGGTCGCCCGCCGCCGGGCGTCCCCGGGGGCGGCGGCCCGGCTGGGCCTGGCGGAGGGCGAGCCGGTCGTCGAGCTCGTCCGGCTGCGGCTGCTGGACGGCGTCCCGGCCATGCTGGAGCGCTCCACCTTCGTCCACGAGGTCGGCCGCATCCTGTTCGACTTCGACCCGGACACCGGCTCCGTCTACCGGGAGCTGCTGCGCCGGGAGGTCGACCTGCACCACGCCCGGCACACCATCGACGCCGTCGCCGCCGGGCCGCGCGACGCCGAACTGCTGCGGGTCGACACCGGAGCCCCGCTGCTGCGGGTGCGCCGGCTCACCACCTCCCGCCTGGGTGTGCCGCTGGAGGACGCCGACGACCGCTACCTGCCCGCCATGGC
Organism: Kitasatospora sp. NPDC059648; assembly: GCF_042734825.1. Lineage (NCBI taxonomy): Bacteria > Bacillati > Actinomycetota > Actinomycetes > Kitasatosporales > Streptomycetaceae > Kitasatospora > Kitasatospora sp. NPDC059648. The sequence goes on from NZ_JBHWDU010000033.1 coordinate 25,629, forward strand.
CACCTTCACCGTCGAGAACACCGTCGAAGGCCGTACCGTCATCGGCCGCTACCGCACCGAAGAGGACTGACAAAGTGATCGAGCTCGCCGCCCTGGACATGGCCGGGACCACCGTCAACGAGTCCGGCGCCGTCTACCGGGCGCTGCGCACCGCCGTCGAGCGGAACGGGGTGTCCGTCGCCGAGGCCGACCTCCAGACCTGGATGGGCACCGACAAGCGCGAGGCCATCGCCGCCCTGGTCCGCCTCGGCGGCGGCGCCCCGACCCCGGAGCTGGTGGAGGAGAGCTACGCGGCCTTCGCGGAGTACCTGCGCGAGGCGTACCGTGCCACTCCCCCGCAGGCCGTCCCGGGGGTCGAGGAGGCGCTGGCCGAGCTGCGCCGGCGCGGGATCAAGGTCGCGCTCACCACCGGTTTCAGCGACGACGTCGCGTACCCGCTGCTGGAGTCGCTCGGCTGGTCCACCGGCGAGGGCGGCAACCTGGACGCGGTGGTCACCTCGGACGAGGTGCCGCGCGGCCGCCCGGCGCCGTACATGATCCACCTGGCGATGCAGAAGACCGGGGTCATCGACACCCGCCGGGTGCTGACCGCCGGCGACACCGTGGTGGACGTCGAGGCCGGCCGCAACGCCGGGGCCGGCGTGGTCGTCGGAGTGCTGACCGGGGAACTCACCCGCGCCGACTTCGACGGGCACCCGCAGACCCACGTGCTGGCCAGCGCCGCCGAGATCCCCGGCCTCGCCGAGGCCCGGCCGGGCGCCTGACGCCTCCTCCCGTACGGGCTGCCGGACGCCGCGGGACGGTCCGGCGGCCCGTTGTGCACCGCGCGCGCCGACCCGCTAGCGTGGACCGCTTCGCCCCTACCGAGGCCCACCGAGGAGAGCAGCGCCGTGTCCGACAGCTTCGCGCACCTGCACGTCCACACCGAGTACTCGATGCTGGACGGGGCGGCGAAGAACGGCAAGCTCTTCGCCGAGGCGGAGAGACAGGGCATGCCCGCCATCGCCATGAGCGACCACGGCAACATGTTCGGCGCGTACGAGTTCTTCCACGCGGCCGCGAAGACCGGGGTGAAGCCGATCATCGGCATCGAGGCGTACGTCGCCCCCGGCTCGCGCTTCCTGAAGAAGCAGGTGTTCTGGTCGCCGGGCGGCCAGCGCCCGACCGGCGCCGACGGCGAGGGCGGCAAGGACGTCTCCGGCGGCGGCCGCTACACCCACATGACGATGTGGGCGCAGAACGCGACCGGCCTGCGGAACCTCTTCAAGCTCTCCTCGCTCGCGTCGATGGAGGGCTACTACATGAAGCCCCGGATGGACCGCGAGCTGATCGCCGCCAACGCGGGCGGCATCATCGCGACCACCGGCTGCCCCTCCGGCGAGGTGCAGACCCGGCTGCGGCTGGGCCAGTACGAGGAGGCGGTCAAGGCCGCGGGCGCGTACCAGGACATCTTCGGGAAGGAGAACTACTTCCTGGAGCTGATGGACCACGGCCTGGACATCGAGCGCGACGTCCGCGAGGACCTGCTGCGGCTGGCCAAGCAGCTGAACATCCCGCTGCTGGCCACCAACGACTCCCACTACGTCACCGCCGACCAGGCCGACGCCCACGACAGCCTGCTCTGCGTCGGCGTGGGCAAGAACAAGGACGACCCGAACCGCTTCAAGTTCCAGGGCACCGGCTACTACGTCAAGACCGCCGAGGAGATGCGCGAGCTCTTCCGCGAGCTGCCGGAGGCCTGCGACAACACCCTGGCGATCGCCGAGCGCGTCGAGTCGTACGAGGAGGTCTTCACCTACGTCGACCGGATGCCCCAGTTCGACGTGCCCGAGGGCGAGACCCAGGCCTCGTACCTGCGCAAGAAGATCGAGATCGGCCTGAAGCACCGCTACGGCGACAACCCCAGCCAGGAGGTGCTGGACCGGATCGAGCTGGAGATGGGCGTGATCACCCCGATGGGGTTCGACGCCTACTTCCTCGTGGTCGCCGACATCTGCCAGTACGGCCGGGACAACGGCATCCCGGTCGGCCCGGGCCGTGGCTCGGCGGCGGGCTCGATGGTCGCCTACCTCACCGGGATCACCCAGCTGGACCCGCTGGAGCACGACCTGCTGTTCGAGCGCTTCCTCAACCCCGAGCGCATCAACCCCCCGGACGTCGACATCGACTTCGACGACCGCCAGCGCGACCAGATGGTCCGCTACGTGACCGAGAAGTACGGCGCCGCGTACACCGCGCAGGTGAACACCTTCGGCACGATCAAGGCCAAGGCCGCCGTCAAGGACGCCAACCGCATCCTCGGCTACCCGTTCTCGATGGGCGACCGGATCACCAAGGCGATGCCGCCGGACGTCATGGGCAAGGGCGTGCCGCTGGCCGACCTGTTCGACGAGAAGCACGCCCGGTACAACGAGGGCACCGAGATCCGGGCGCTCTACCAGAACGAACCGGACGTCAAGAAGATCATCGACACCGGGCGCGGCATCGAGGGCCTGATCCGCGGCACCGGCGTGCACGCGGCCGCCGTCATCCTCTCCTCGACCCCGCTGCTCGACCTGATCCCGCTGCACATGCGGGACAAGGACGGCGTGATCATCACCGGCTTCGACTATCCGTCGTGCGAAGCCATGGGCCTGATCAAGATGGACTTCCTGGGTCTGCGGAACCTGGGCATCATCGACCACTGCATCAAGATCGTGAAGGCCAACCGGGGCATCGACGTCGACATCGAGAAGATCCCGATCGACGATCCCACCACCTACCAACTGCTCGCCCGGGGCGACACCCTGGGCGTGTTCCAGCTCGACGGCGGCCCCATGCGCGCCCTGCTCAAGTTGATGAAGCCCACCGAGTTCGCCGACATCTCCGCCGTCTCCGCGCTGTACCGCCCCGGCCCGATGGGCATGAACTCGCACACCAACTACGCGCTGCGCAAGAACGGCCAGCAGGAGATCATCCCGATCCACCCCGAGCTGGAGGAACCGCTCAAGGACGTCCTCGGCCCCACCTACGGCCTGATCGTCTACCAGGAGCAGGTCCAGCGAGCGGCCCAGGTGCTGGCCGGCTACTCGCTCGGTCAGGCAGACCTGCTGCGCCGCGCGATGGGCAAGAAGAAGAAGGAGGTGCTGGAGAAGGAGTTCGTGCCCTTCCACGCGGGCTGCAAGGAGCGCGGCTACTCCGACGAGGCCATCCAGGCCGTCTGGGACGTCCTGGTCCCGTTCGCCGGCTACGCGTTCAACAAATCGCACTCCGCCGCGTACGGCCTGGTCTCGTACCAGACCGCGTACCTCAAGGCCAACTACCCGGCCGAGTACATGGCCGCGCTGCTCACCTCCGTCGCCGACGACAAGGACAAGATGGCCGTCTACCTGGCCGAGTGCCGGCAGATGGGCATCAAGATCCTCTCCCCCGACGTCAACGAGTCGGTGGTCGACTTCACCGCCGTCGGCAGCGACGTCCGCTTCGGCCTCAAGGCCGTGCGCAACGTCGGCGTGCCCGTGATCGAGTCGCTGGTCGGCACCCGGGAGGAGAAGGGCAAGTACACCTCCTTCGCCGACTTCCTGGACAAGGTCGAACTGGTGGTCTGCAACAAGCGCACCGTCGACTCCCTGATCAAGGCGGGCGCCTTCGACTCGCTCGGCCACACCCGGCTCTCGCTCAGCAGCGTGCACGAGAGCGCGATCGACTCCGTCACCGGGCTCAAGAAGCAGCAGGCCATCGGCCAGGACGACCTGTTCGGCGCCCTCGACGCCGGCGACGGCGGCGGGCCCGGCATCGGACTGGACTTCCAGCTCACCGACAACGAGTGGCCCCGACGCCAACTGCTCGCGCTTGAACGAGAGATGCTCGGCCTTTACGTCTCCAGCCACCCGCTCGACGGCGCCGAACACATCCTCTCCCAGAACCGCGACACCTCGATCGCCGAACTCCTCGGCTCGGGCCGCTCCGAGGGCGAGGTCCGCCTCTCCGGGCTGATCACCGCCGTCGACCGGCGGATCAACAAGGCGGGCAACGCCTGGGCGATCATCACCCTCGCCGACCGCGACGGCTCGGTCGAGGTGCTGTTCTTCCCCGCGACCTACAACCTGATGGCCGACCAGATGATCGAGGACAACGTGATCTCGATCCGCGGCCGGCTCAACGAGCGCGACGGCTCGCTGAGCGTCTTCGGCCAGGAGATCACCACCCTCGACGTCTCCTCCGCCGAACTGGGCACCAAACCGCCGGTCCAGATCACCGTGCCGGTCCACCGGATCACCCCCCAGATGGTCGCCGAGCTCAAGCTCGCCCTCCAGGCCCACCCCGGCGACGTCCCGATCCGGCTGCTCACCACCAACTGGGACAAGAACACTCTCTACGAGCTGGGCTTCCTGGTGAACCCCGACAACGGGCTCGCCTCGGACATCAAGACCCTCCTCGGCAACCGGGCCTGGACGGGGGCGGCGGTCCGCGCGTAGGGCCTCGTCCTCGGACTCCCGTGACGGGACGAACGGGCCCCGGGCCGGCCGTGCGGGCCGGGCCGGGGCCCGTTCGCGGGTCCTCGGGGCGAGGGGTCGGCCGTCTCAGCCGTCGTTCTCGGCGGAGGGGATGTAGGCGCCGGGGACGTCGTTCGGAGCGTGGATCTCGTCCTCGCCCGGGTAGGGGGTGGTCCAGCCGTGGGTCTGGTACCAGGTCAGGTGGTTCATCTGGGCCGGGTTCGCGCGGTCCGGGGCGGCGTTGGGGCCGGTCAGGTGCTGCTGGGACTTCCAGGCGTCCCACTGGGCGGCGACGCCCTGCTCGGCGGCCGGCGGGGCGGCGGTCACCGGCGCCGCCGCCGCGCTGCGGTCCTGGGCACCGGGGACGTCGACGCCGCAGGTGGGCGGGGTCTTCAGGCCGTCGGTCAGCGAGGTCCGGTTGGGCACCGCGGTGAACGGCGTGTAGTCGGGCCTGTCGGTGAAGGCCGTGGCCATCGGGGTGGCCGCGCTGTCCTTCTGGTTCATCGGGTGCATCCCGAGGATCTGCTCGATGGTGCGGATCATGGTGATCTGCGAGTAGTAGCGGCTGTCGACGGCGCCGTGCTGGGCCCAGGGGCTGATGATCTGGATCGGGGCGCGGTGGCCGTCCACGTGGTCCAGGCCCGCCTGGGAGTCGTCCTCGACCACGAAGATCGCTGAGTCCTTCCAGTACTCGCTGTGCGAGATCTCCTGGACGATCCTGCCGACCGCCAGGTCGTTGTCGGCGACCTGCGCGGCCGGGCCGGCCGGGCCGCCGGTGTGGTCACTGGACAGCCAGAGCATGTTGAGCGCGGCCGGGCCGTTCCGCTCGAAGTCCTGCTTCCAGATCTGGTAGCGGTACTGGTCCGGCACGTCGAGGTCGAACTTGGGGAAGCCGGGCACCGACACGTCGTTGAGCGAGGGGATCGGCGAGGAGGAGTTGAGCGGGTAGGCGGTGTCGTCGCCGGTCGCCTCCATGTTCTTGGCGTCGCAGTACAGGTTCTGCCAGTTCGCGCCGGCGGGCTTGGTCAGGAACTGGTGGAACTCGCCGAAGTCGCGCACGTCCCGGCCGGCCGCCTGCGCGCCCGTCCACAGGAAGCCCGAGCGCTGGTGGCCCAGGGCGTCGTCCTCGGTGTCGTAGCTGCGCTCGTACTCGCCCGCCGAGGACTCGGTGTACTCCGGGTTGTCCGCCTGCATCAGCCAGTTGTGGCCCTCGGCGGAGTTGGTGCCGATGTCGTAGGTGTTGTCGTAGAGCCCGAACTGCTTGGCCAGCGCCTGCTGGTTGGGCGTCACGTCGGCGCCGAACTGGGCCAGCTTCGGGTCGCCGTTGCCCTTGCCGATGTCACCGAAGACCTGGTCGTAGGTCCGGTTCTCCTTGACGATCAGGAAGACGTGCTTGATCGTCGACGGGTCGCCGATCCGGGCGGGTACGGCGACGGGCTTCGCCCTGCGCCGGTCGGCGGTCCGGACCGCGTCCCTGGTCCAGCCGTTCTGCTCGAAGACCTTGTCGGTCTGGGAGCGGATCTCCTTGTCGCCCGGCAGGGTGAACTGGGTGAGGCTGGAGGTGGTGTCGTGGGTGTTGTGGGCGCCGGTGGAGTTGGGCCGCCGGGCGTCGATGCCGCGGGTGTTGGAGACGACCACCTTCGAGCCGACGGTGGTGACCTCGGCCGGGAAGTAGTCGGTGGGCAGCAGGCCGACGTAGCTCACCGGCTCCTGGGCGCCGGTGAAGCGGTAGACGGCCACCGCGTCGGCGCGGCCGAGGGCGACCAGCAGCCGGCCGTCGTCGGTGAGCGTCACCGAGGTCGGCTCGTAGCCCACCGAGGCCTCCGGCCACGGCTTGGTGGAGATCCGCTGAACGACCTTGTCGTTCCTGGTGTCGATGACCGACACCTGGTCGGAGGAGGTGTCGGCGACGAAGACCGTCCCGTTCTTGGCGTACACCGCGGTCGGGTGCAGGCCGACGTCGATCGAGCCGACGGCGGCGGAGGGGGCGGAGAGGTCGATCACGCTGACGGTGCCCGAGGTCGCGGCGCCGGTGTCCGGGTCGGCCGGGACCTGGGTGCCGTAGGAGTTGAGCGTGTCGTCGTCGGGGGTGGCAGCCCGGCCGCCCTCGTTGCTGACGTAGAGCTTGTGCCCGACCTGCACGATGCCGCGCGGCGCGTTGCCCACCGTCCAGCTCCGGCCGGGCGCACCGGTGGCCGTGTCGATCGCGACCACCCGGTTCTGGCCGTTGACGGCCGCGTACAGCGTCGAGCCGTCGGCGGAGAACACCGCGCCGGAGGCCAGCGCGTGCTTGTCGCCGTCGGCGGGGATCGCCACCTTCACCGGGTCCGCGAGCGAGCCGTCGGCCTTGACGGTGAACCGGGTGTAGCCGTCGAGCTGGCCGAGCCACAGCTGCTTGCCGTCCGGCGAGTAGACCGGGGCCTCCTGGCCGACCGAGCCGTCGGTCAGGTGCAGGTCGGCCGTCCTGGCCTTGCCCGCGCGCTGCTGCACCTTGCCGGTCCTCAGGTCCACCACGACCAGTGAGGCGTCGCCGTCGGCGAGCGAGGCGGCCAGGTGGGTGCCGTCCGGGCTGACCCGGGAGCCCATGAGCTTGCCGTTGTCGATCACCAGCCGGTCGCCGTACGGGGCTATGTACTGGTCGCTGGACATCACCTGGCCGCCGGCGGTGACCTGGCCGACCTGGTCGTTGCCGAACTGGTGGGTGGCCGCGAAGGCCGTGCCGGTGGCCACGGCCACCGCCGTGATGCACGCCGTGGCCAGAGTGGCCCGGCGGCCGACCCGCCGGGCGAGCAGTACGGACCGCTCCTTCTGGACACGTCGACGACGCGTTACCTGCATGGCGTCAGCCCTTCGTTGTGAGTGCGCGCTTCGTGGTGAGTGCGCTTGGTGGTGAGTGCGCGGGGATGCATGGGCGGGAGGGGGCGCGAGGGGGCGGCGGGCCCGGTCAGTCCGTCGCGGGGGCGAGCAGGTCGATCTGGCCGTCGAACTGCCACAGCGGGTTCGGCGCGTCGCCGGCCTCGGTGTGCACCAGGAAGTAGCCGTTCACTTCCTTCGGGCCGTCACCGTCCGCCGTCACCCGCCCGTCCGGGGCGACGTCCAGCTGGTAGACCGCCGTCCCCGGGGCGGCCGTGCCGGGCAGGTGCCAGGTGACGGTGCAGCGCCAGTCGTTGCCCGGTCCCTCCGGGTCGACCTGGCCGTCGCCCCGGCCGCAGTCCGCCGTGACCCGCAGGCCGGCCTCGGTGACGGCAGGGCGGTGCAACTGCTCGGTCTGCAGCCGGTACAGGTGCGCGAACACGGTGGTGACGGTGCGCTGCACCTTCGCCCGGGTGATCCCCGACCCGGTCGAGGGCGTGGCCACGGCGACCGCGCCGAAGGCCAGCACCAGCAGCCCGGCCAGCGGCGCCACCCCGAAGACGAGCGCCCGGCGTCCGCCGCCGTCCTCGCTGCCGTTGGTGAAGTCCCGCCGGACGAACAGCAGGTACGCCGCCGTGGTCGCCACCACCGCCCACACCAGGCTCACCCCGACGGCGATCAGCGGCTCGGCCGGGCGCGCCGGGCCGGCGAACAGCCCGTTCCAGGAGACGAAGGCGTAGCCGGGCAGGGCGAGGCGCAACGCCACCGGCAGCGGCAGCATCTAGGCCAGTTGCATCGCGACCGCGGACAGCGCGGGGACGAGCAGCCCCATCGGGGAGCGGCCCAGGACGACGGAGCCGAGCAGCCCGAGCGCCGCCAGTGCCAGGGTGGGCGCCAGCGCGCAGGCCCAGGCGAGCAGGACGCCCACGGCCGCGTCGGACGGCGCCAGCCGGTGCCCGTCGACTCCGACCAGCGGCTGGTTTCCGACCGCCGCCAGTCCTCCGACGGTGCTGGAGACCACCAAGCCGGCCACCAGCAGGGCGAGCACGGTCCCGGCCGCCAGGGCCTTGGCCAGGAAGATCCGCCGCGGCGATCGGACCGCCACCAGGAGGTGCCGCCACGTCCCGAGGCGGTCCTCGGCGGCGAACACGTCGCCGGCGACCACCGAGGTCAGAAGCGGCAGCGCCCAGGAGCCGGCGAAGCCCAGCACCACCAGCGTGCCGGCCCAGCCGGTGGCGTGCATCCAGCGGCCGAACAGGGTGTCGGAGGGCAGCGTCCCCTGCTGGGCCACGGCCGCCACGAACAGCCCGGGCAGCGCCCAACAGGCGAGTGCCAGCAGGCGGAACCGCCACTGCGAGACGAGCTTGACCAGCTCGAAGCGGTACACCCGGCCCACCGGCACCCGGCGCGCCCCGACTGCGACGGCGGGGCCGGCCCCGGCCGCCGCCCTTCCGGCCGTGACCGTGCTCATCGCCCGCCCTCCTGATGTTCCGCCGTGCGCTGCTCCTGGGTGAGGGCGAGGTACGCGGCCTCCAGCGGCGACACCACGGGGGCGACCTCGCGCACCCGTACGCCCTCCCGCACCAGGGCCGCCACCAACCGCTCGACTGCGGGCCCGGAGGCGCGCACCACCAGCGCCTCGGTGCCGCGCCACTTCCCGGCGCCGTCCACGACCCGCACTCCCGCGGTCTCGTCGGCCACCCGGCGGGTGGTCGGCGGGTCGGAGGTGAGCAGGCGGTGGTCCAGCTCGCGGGTCTCGGCCGCCAGGCCGTCCAGCGGTCCGGAGAAGCGCACCCGCCCGGTGGCGAGGATCGTCACCTCGGAGCAGAGCGCCTCCAGGTCGTCCATCCGGTGGCTGGACAGCACGACCGTCACGCCGTCGTCCGCGAGCCGGCGCAGCGCCCCGTGCACGTGCTGCTTGCCCGCCGGGTCCAGGCCGTTGGAGGGCTCGTCGAGCACCAGCAGGCGCGGTTCGGTGAGCAGCGCGGCGGCCAGTCCGAGCCGCTGGCGCATGCCCAGCGAGAAGCCGCGCACCCGGTCGTCGGCGACGTCGGTGAGCCCGACCTCGGCCAGTACCCCGTCGATCCGCCGGGCCCCGGTGTCCTGACCGCGAAGCGCCGCCAGCGCCGCCAGGTTCTTCCGGGCGGTCAGGGACGGGTACAGCCCCGGGCCGTCGACGAATCCGGCGACCCCGTCCGGTGCGGCGAGTGCCCGTCCGACCGGTCTGCCCAGCACCTCCAGCTCGCCCGCGTCGGCGACGGCCAGTCCGAGCAGCAACCCCAGCAGGGTGGTCTTCCCGGCGCCGTTCGGCCCGGCCAGCCCGTGGATCCGCCCGGGCACCAACTCCAGCCCGACCTCGTCGAGCGCCACGACGTCATCGAAGCACTTCGTCAATCCGCTGGCCCGTACGGCAGGTTGGGTGTCTTCCATGGCTCCTTCTCGCAGTCCCCCAGGCAAGGTAGGGGGTTGACGGGGCGGAGTCAGGAGCACACGGTTGAACACCGGTGGAACAACCGATGGAACGGCCGGCGGCCGGCTCGGAGGCTGCCGGGGCCCGGAGGGAGCGGAGGGCTCACCGGCCCAGCGGGCTCAGCGGGCTCAGCGGGCTCAGACGGTGACGGTCTCGGCTTCCACAGGACCCCGGGGTTCGGCTCCGGGGCGGCCACCCTCTCGCTGACCGGTCTGCAGGGTGTCCCGGGCGCGACGCCCGGCCGGGGCTCCGGTTCACCGGCGTGGCAGGCGTGGGCCCGCCACGCCGGCGGCCCGGAGCCTGGCCTCGGTCAGCGCGGTCAGCCGGGCGGAGACCGGCGCCCGCTCCTCCCCGTGCCGGTCGATCAGCCGGTACTGGGTGGCGGCCCTGCTCCAGGCCTCCAGACTGCCCGGGTCCCCCAGCAGAGCGGGGTTGGCGAGGTAGCGGTCGGCCATGGCGGCGGCGAGTTCCTCGATCCCCGGGTCGTCCGGGTCCCGGTCCCGGGCTTCCCACCCGCGCTTGGCCAGCTCGACGAACTCGGCGTCGTCGAGCTGGTGTTCCAGCTGGCTGAGGAAGCCGTCGAAGCCTTCCGGCACCAGCACCCGGGCCAGCACCAGCGCCTCGCGCTGCGCGGCCACGTAGTCCGGGTCGAAGCCGAGGCCGGGCATCCGGTCGAGGATCGCGCAGGCGCGGTCGGGCAGCAGGGCCCGGTCGCCCTCGGCGAGCCGGTGCAGCGTCTCCCGGCGCGCCGTCAGCTCGGCGATCCGTTCGGCGAGCCGCCGCTCGACGTCGGCCAGGGCGGCGGCGAACTCCTCGGCGTCGGCGTCGAGCAGGGGCCCGATCTCGGCCAGCGGCACCCCTGCGGTGGCCAGGGTCCGGACCTGCACCAGCCGCAGCAGCTCGTCCGAGCCGTACCGCCGGTAGCCGGAGGCGTCGCGCCGCGGTTCGTCGACCAGCCCGTGCTCGTGGTAGTGCCGCACGGTCTTCACCGAGACCCCGAGGAACGCCGCGGCCTGACCGATCGTGACTCCGCTCATCATGTGCCCAGCCTCTCGTGCGTTCGGAGCGGGCGGCCGACCACCCCCCGGTTCGGGGCCCTTCCGTGGTAGTGGTCGACCGGGGTGTCCCACGCGATCCTGCCCTCCGCCACCAGCAGCAGCACCGAGCCCGCGATGGAGCCCTGGTGCCGCTGCCGATGCGCAGGTGCCCGTCGGTCAGCGGCTCGGCGTCGCCGCCCAGCTCGCGCGCCCCGACGCTGCCGGCCCACTCGCCCCGTTCGTCGGCCACCCGCAGCTGCACGCCGACGAAGCCGGATCCGACGAGCTCCCCGATCGCCTGCCGCGGTGCCGGGCGGTCCCGGTCGGGGCGGGTGGTGGCCAGGGGCCTGGGGACGGTGGTGGACATGGTGTTCCTCGGGGTCCGCCGGGTCCGGATCGGCGTCCGGCTGCTGCGACGAATCTCCACCCTGCCCCAGGGGCCGGCTCAAGCGTGTCCCGGCTCACGGTCCGGGGGGCAACGGACGTGCTCAGCCCGTCACCTCGATCGTCACGTCGTAACTGCGCTGGTCCGGCGCGCAGTTGAGGGCCTCGCCGCAGGCGGTGCGGGACGCGGTGAGGTGCGCCGTGCCCGCCGTCCGGGCGGCGAAGGAGGTGGTGACCGTGCCGCAGCCACCGCCCGGGCGGCAGGACGGGGAGGGCGCGGTGGTCGGGGCGCCCGCCGGGGTGAGGACGTCGGCGGCGGAGCTGGCGACGGCGGACCAGTAGGTGCCGTGCAGTTGGACCGAGACGGTCGCGCCGACGGCGACCTTCAGGGTGGTGCGGTTGGCCTTTTCGTCGGCGGTCACGGCGGCCGGGGCGGTCACGGCCTTCGTGGTGGGCGCCGGGGCGGAGGCGGCCGTCGCAGCGCCCTTCGAGCCGCAGCCGGTCAGGGCCAGCAGGGCGGCGGCGCAGGTCAGGGCGAGGGCGGCGGGTCTTCTCAGGTTCATGGTGGTTCCTTGGTGCAGAGGTGGAAGCGGTACCGGTTCGACGCACCGGAGGCCGGATCGGATCCCCCCGAAACCGAAGAAACGCACCGGAGCGGGCACGAGGCCCACCCCGGTGCGTCGAGCCGAGGCGATCGTCAGGAGACGGTCACGTTGTCGTAGTAGGTGTAGGTCGGGTCACCCGCGTAGTCGTCGTCGTGGTTGCTCAGGGTGAGCGTGTACGAGTGACCGGGGGTGACGGTCGCGGTCTGGTTGGTCCAGCTCGCGGCGGAGGAGCAGGTCTTGGCCAGGACCGTCTTGGTCGTGCCGGCGGTGTTGTCCTTCAGGGTCGCGGTGGCCCAGTCGTAGGTCACGGTGTCCGGGCAGGTGTTGCTGTACCAGAAGGACAGCGTGCTGGAGCCGGCCGGCGCGGTGAAGGTCTGGGCCGCGGTGGAGTCGGTGCTGGGGCTGCTGGAGCCCAGCTGCAGGCCGTAGCTGCCACTGTGGGCGGCCGCGCCGAGGACGGAGGCGCTGCCGGTGGTGCTCCAGCCGGTCGCGTTGCCGTTCTCGAAGCCGCCGTTGGTGACGGCGCCGCCGCCCGAGGTGGAGGACTCGGTCCAGGTGAAGGTGGTGTTGCCCGCGGCGCCGGTGGTGTCGGTCGCGGTGACCGTCACGCTGGAGGTGCCGGCGGCGGTCGGCGTGCCGGAGATCAGACCGGTCGAGGAGTTGATCGACAGGCCGGCGGGCAGGCCGGTGGCCGAGTAGCTCAGGGTCTGGCCGGAGGCCGAGTCACTGGCGTGGATCTGCAGGCTGGCCGCGGTGCCGACGGTGCCGGACTGGTTGCCCGGGTTGGTGACGGTGACCGTGTTGCCGTGGGTCAGGATGGCGTGCGAGATGGCGCAGGAGTTGGTGTCGTTCGACCAGCTGGCCTGCTCGGCGAAGGTGCCGTAGGAGCCGAAGGAGACGTTGGCGGCGCCGCCGGCCGAGCCGGGCTGGATCCAGGCGCACTCGTCCGAGTTCTCCTGGCCGTTGTACGAGCTGCCGCTCACGTGGTTGGTCCAGCCGCCGGCCGGGTTCTGGTCGGACATCATCTCGTGCCACTCGTGGCCGAGGGTCATCGTGTAGCCGTCCAGCGTGCCGGGCGAGTTGACGAAGCCGACGCCGCAGGTGGAGCCCTGGTCGATGTTGTACGGCTGGTTGGAGAAGGCGATGTCGCCGTAGGGCGAGTTGGCGGCGCCGCCGGTGAGGGTGGTGTCGCCGTTCCAGTCGTGCCAGGCGCAGTACCCGGTGGTCGGGTTCTGGTAGTCGTCCGGGTTGGTGCCGTGCGGCGACAGGATGACGTAGTACGCGTCGCGGTTGGCGGCGGCCGTGGTGTTGCCGAAGTGGCCCGCGGCCTTGACGGCCTCCTGGGCCAGCTGGTTGCCGGTGGCCTGGGCTGGCGAGGCGGCCGCGTTGTCGTACCAGACGCCGGCCAGGACGCCGCCGCTCTGGTACGGGATGAAGTTGGCGTTGGACGGGCAGCTGGTGGCACCGGTGGCGACGTTGGGGCCGTCGCACCACTGGGTCAGGTCGGCCGACCAGGTCTCGCCGTTGGTGCCGATGCCCTTGAACATCTGCTGGGTGGCACCGGCGGCGCCGGCCGAGTCGCCGGAGAACTTCGCGTTCCCGTTGGCGTCGGTGGTCTGGGTGCCCCACTGGGTGCCGTAGAAGACCAGGTAGACCTTGGAGTGGCCGCTCTGCACGCCGATGCCGTCGACGCCGCCGCCGTAGGAGAGCGTCTCCTGGCCGGTAGCCGCCGCCTGGTTCTTGGCGGCGAGCCACTTCTTGTACTTCTCCTGCTGCTGCTTGCCCGGGACCGCGCCGTGGCGGTACGGGTGGCCGTTCTGCGGGCTCCAGGGGTTGAACTCGTTGCCGACGCTGCCCGAGGAGCTGGAGATGTCCTGCGCGGCGGCCGGGCCGGCCGCACCGGCCAGGCCGGCGGCGGCGAGGGCGAGGGACGCCAGGCCGGTGAGCGCCGCGTACTTCGCACGCCGCATTCTGTGGGAGTGACCCATGAGGTGGGGGTGCCTCTCTCGTACCGATCGCCCGCACGGCCGTTGGGGGGCCGCGAACGATCCCTTTGTGGGGAAGGAGCAGACGGCGGAATCCGCCCGAACGCCAAATCCGGTCATTTCTTCCGGGCAACCGGAATTGACTGTCTTTCGGTGGGGCTGCCTGCTGGGCATGAAGGAAAGCAGAGTTGACGAACGCAGGTCAACGGCCAGGGGTAAGGAAACATTAAGAACGGGGTCCGGGCAGGTGAAGTACCTGATCCAGAACTCTTCCGAAGGGTCCGGCATTCACTGAATAACGGTCAGAACACTGTTTCCGCATTCAGTGAAAACGTCGCGGTTTCAACATTCCTTCACAGATCCGACCGATTGGTTCGATCACGACTGGCCGACCCGGCCCCGGAGACCGGGATCGCCGGGCGGAAGCTGCAGGACGGCTTCGGTCGCGGCCGCTGGCGCACCGGCGGGGGAGATCCTCGGGCTGTTCGACGGCCCTCGAACTGCTCGAACCGGGCCCGGTCCCCCGCTCCTTGTGGCGCCCGGAACCCGAGGCGGACGGTACCGCAGCCCCGTCCGACGAAGCCGAACTGTCGGCGTGGGAGCGGCTGGTCTCCTGCACCCCGGCCCGCATGCCCTGCCCGTTCCCGAGCAGGGCGTACACGGGCGCGCCAACGGCGCTCGGGGCGTGCGGCGTTGAGTTCGCCACCGAAGTGCTTCCATCGGACTACCGGCTCGTCATCCCACTCCCGCGCGCTCTTACCCCGGGGGGTGTCCGGCCTCGATCCTGGCTGCGGACTCGGTCGTCATCGAACCGTTCCGTCACTCCCAGGCGTGTTCCCCACGAGAGGAAACCCCCTCATGGCCATCGGGATTCGACTGCCGCACACCTCCGCCGCCCTGGGCGCCGTCCTCCTCGCCGCCACGGCCGCCGTTCCGCTGGCGGCGACACCCGCCCGGGCGGCCAGTCCCATCTGCCTGAGCGGCACCCTGCAGTACGACTACCAGTCGGCCGAAGCCGGGCCGACGAAGCCCACCCAGACCAAGCCGGCCCGCAACGCCGACATCCAGCTGTGGGGCGCGGAGAAGACCACCGACACCTCGCACCAGCTCACCGCCGACTACCAGCTCACCAACAGCACCGACGGCAGCTTCAACCTCTGCTACACCCCCACCTCGACCACCTCGATGAGCAGCATGTGGGTGCGGTTCCGGACCGAGAGCGGGCAGTACTGGAAGGTCGCCGACACCACCGGCACGCCGTACACGCTGGACTCGGCCACCCAGACCAACATCGCCGGCAGCACCTCGCTGGGCACGGTCAAGCCCCCCGCCGCAACCGCCCGGGCCTGGCACGCCTTCGACACCGTCAACCTCCTGTACCAGCACCGCGGCAACGGCAGCAGCGCCTGCTGGTCCTCCCGCGAGGCGAACAACGCCTGCACCGAACTCACGGTCCGGTGGACCGCCAACTCGGCCGACGGCCCGTACTACGACCTCGCCAACACCGTCCACCTCTCGGCCGCCGATCCCGACTCCGAGCACACCGTGCTCCACGAGTCCGGCCACTTCTTCATGCACCGCCTGTACAACGGCTCGTTCCCGGCCGTCACCAACTGCAGCCCGCACTACATCCAGCTGGTCAGCTCCGGCACGTGCGCGTGGACCGAGGGCTTCGCCGACTCGACGGCCGCGTACCTGCTCGGCGACTACCGCTACGTGTGGTCCGACGGCAGCAGCTACCCCTTCACGTACACCACCGGCTGGAACACCGGGGACCAGGTCCAGGGCAACGTGGACGGCTCGCTGCTCGACCTGTGGAACAACGTCGACGGCGGCTGGAACGGCACCATCGCCCTGCTGACCTCGAAGGCGCCGTCGACCTTCGCGGACTACTTCAAGACCGACCGCGCGGCCGGCAACCTCGCCACCACCGGAAGCGCCCTCAGCTACCTGGCGGCCCACACCATCGACTACGGCCCCGGCATCGTGGGCGACAACCAGTACCACGGCCTCACCAACGGCGGCGGTCTGGCCCTGGAGCACGCCGGGCAGTGCGCCAACGCCACCAACGTCGTCGCCGACCTGAACGCCTACGACCCCACCCACGCCTCGGAGAAGTGGAAGTTCGACCCGAACGCCGACGGCACGGCGCGGATCTACGACAGCTGCCCGACCCCCCTCACCCTGACCGCCCCCGCCACCGCCGGCGCCCAGGCCACCCTGCAGGCCTTCAACTCGGCCAACCAGTACCAGAAGTGGCAGGTCACCCAGAACGGCAGCGGCACCCTGACGATCACCAACCCGGCGACCGGCTACGTGCTCGACAGCAGCGCGGTCAGCGCCGGCGCCGCCGTGGTCGTCAACCCGACCCGCAACGCCAACTCCCAGAACTGGGCAACCCTGAGCTGACGAGCCGCACCGAGCGGAGATCCGGGGAACTCCGTGCGGGACCGCTTCGGCGGCCCCGCACGGAGCTCTGTCAGGCGTCGGGGGCCATCGTCAGGCCGAAGCCGGCGGGCATCTGGGCCAGCACGCCGTCGATGATGCGGATCAGGTTGGCCTGGGAGGCGGACAGCGTGTTGATGCTGCCGCTGCCGGACAGACCGGTCTCGATGTCGATGTCGATCCCGTCGAAGTTGTACTTCTTGACGATCGGGACGACGGTCGCCACGAACCTGTCGGCGACGGTACTGGAACTCAGGTCGATGCCCGCGGCGGGCCGCCGATCGACATCAGGATCGTCGCGCCGGCGGCCTCGGCCTGAAACATCCCTGCCCGTTCAGCCACGACGCCCTCCCGGCCGCGCCGCGCCCCACGCCCCCGTGCCGGCCGCCTCGCCACCGCCTCTTCGTTGCCCGCCGGGTGGCCGCCGTGCGTGCTGCGCGGGCAGGCTGCTCAGGCCGTCGGCAGCGGCGCCGGCGCAGCCGGGCCGGTGTAGCGGGCAGACGGGCGGATGATCTTGGAGTCGGCGGCCTGTTCCAGGATGTTGGCACTCCAGCCGATCACCCGGCCCGCGGCGAAGGTGGGGGTGAACATCTCCCGGGGCAGGCCGCACAGGTGCATCACCACGCCGGCGTAGAACTCCACGTTGGTGTGGAGTTCGCGCCCCGGCTTCAGCTCCGCCAGGATCGCCTCGACCCGGGCCTCGACCTGGACGGCGAGGCCGACCAGTTCGCCGCCGAAGGACCGCGCGACACCGCGGAGCATCCGGGAGCGCGGGTCCTCGGTGCGGTAGACGGCGTGGCCGAAGCCCATGATCCGGTCGCCGGCCAGCACGCGCTCCCGGATCCAGCCGTCGATCCGGTCCGGGGTGCCGATCGCGTCCAGGGTGTCCAGCGCCCGGCTGGGGGCTCCGCCGTGCAGCGGTCCGGAGAGTGCCCCGAGCCCGCCGACCAGACAGGCCACCAGGTCGGCCCCGGTGGAGGCGATCACCCGGGCGGTGAAGGTGGAGGCGTTGAAGCCGTGATCCACGGTGGATATCAGGTACTGCTCGATCGCCCGGGCCTCGGCCGGCCCGGGCTCCCGGCCGGTCAGCATGTAGAGGTAGTTGGCGGCGTGGCCGAGGTCCTCGCGCGGCTCGACCGGCTGCTCGCCGTTCTGCAGCCGGTACAGCGCGGTGAGCACGGTGGGCACCAGCGCGGTGGCGAACAGGGCGTCCTCGACGCGCCGTTCGGGGGCGGTGTCGTACAGCGGCCGGATGCCGCGGTCGGCGGCGGCGATCGAGAGCGCGGCGCCCAGGGCGGCGAGCGGGCCGCCGTGGGCGGTGCTCGCCGCGAGTGCGGGCAGCACCGGACGCAGCGCGTCGGGCAGTCGGCGCAGCGGTGCGGTACGGGCCAGGAAGGCGGCGCGGCGGGCCGGGTCGGGGAGCGCGCCGAGCAGCATCAGGTGCCAGACGTCCTCCAGGGTGCGCTGCTCGGCGAGGTCGATCGCCGAGTACTGGCGGTAGTGGTAGAAGCCCTCCCGCCCGCGGACGTCGCCGAGTTCGGTCTCGGTGACCACGACGCCCTTGAGTCCGCGGGGGACCTCGATCTCGGTGGTGCTCGGGGTGGTCGGCATGGCGACAGTCCTTCCGGTGGGTGTTCGTTCCCGTTGACGTTCTGTACTCTCCGATCGTTGATCCATGCTGTCAATATTGATTGAAATCAATGTGGAATACTGTGGATCGATCGATCATCATCAAGACGCGGGACGAGGACAAGGGCGGACCATGGCCGAACGCTTGACCACCCAGCAGGTCGCCGAGCAGCTCGGCGTCAAGGTGGAGACGGTGTACGCCTATGCCAGCCGCGGCCAGCTCAGCAGCGAGCGGGCCCCGGGCGGCAGGGGCAGCACGTTCGACGCCCGCGAGGTGGCCGAACTGGCCGCCCGCGGCCGCCGCGCCCCGGTGCGCCCACCAGCCGGCGAATCGGCAGCCGTCGATCGCCCGGGCGCCGAAGCCTGGCCCGGTGGACCGGTCACGGTACGGACCGGACTGACCCTGATCGAGAACGGCCGGCTCTACTACCGGGGCCGCGACGCCGTCCGGCTCGCCGCCGAGCACGGCTTCGAGGCCGCCGTCGCCTGGCTCTGGGGTCAGGGCACCGACGCGCCGGTCTCCCTGCGGGTGCCGCCCGCCACCGCCGAGGCCCTCACCCGGGCCGCCGCCGCGCTCCCCGACGGGATCCGGCTGCCCGACCGGCTGCGGATCGCGGCCACCGTCGGCGCCGCGCTCGACCCGCTCCGCTTCGACCTGCGCGAACAGACCGTACTGGCGGCCGGGTCCGCACTGATCGCCGGAATGGTCGAGGCCCTGCCCCGCACCGCGCCCGACCCCGGGCCGGACGCCACCCTCGCGGCGCGGCTGTGGAGCCGGCTCGCCACCACCGCGCCCACGCCCGAGGCGCTGGCCTGCCTGGACCGCGCCCTGGTGCTGCTCATCGACCACGAGCTGGCGGTGTCCACGGTGGCGGCCCGGGTCGCGGCCTCCGCGCGGGCCCATCCGTACGCGGTGGTCTCGGCCGGCCTCGGTGCCACCGACGGCCCGCTGCACGGCGCGGCCAGCCCGCTGGCCCAGCGGATGCTCGCCGAGGTGCTGGCCGATGGCGCCGTACCCGTGGTCTCCGACTACCTGCGCACCGGCCGGGCGATCCCCGGTCTCGGCCACCGCCTCTACCCGGACGGCGATCCCCGGGCGGTCGCCCTGCTCGACGCGGTCGCCCGGCTCGACGGCGGCGCGGCCGTGGTGGCGGCGGTCGCCGAGGTCGAAGCGGCGGCGGGCCCCGCCGGGCGACCGGCCCTGCGGGCCAACATCGACCTGGCCCTCGCCGCGATGGCCCTCACCGCCGGCCTCCCGGCCGAGGCCGGCGAGGTGGTCTTCGCCGTCGCCCGCACCCCGGGCTGGCTGGCCCACGCGGTGGAGGAGTACCGCGAGGAGCCGCTACGGATGCGCGCCCGCGGCAGCTACACCGGGCCACCGCCGCAGCGGAGCTGACTCCGCGTCACCGGCATCGCGTTCCACTGGGAGTCGACGTCCACCCGCTCCCGGGACGTCACACGCCCGGCGGGTTCCGGTCCAGGTAACGCAGGCCCTGCTTGAGGTACGCCCGCGGGTTGGTGGTCAGATGCCCCGCCCAGGCGGGCTCGGTCTCGCCGCGCCGGTGGGCGTAGCAGGCCAGGGCGTAGCCGAGCATCCGCTCGCTCAGGTAGCCGAGCCGCGAGTACGACCAGCCCTGCTTGCCCTGACGGAAGTCGAAGGCGGAGTTGGCGGCGAAGATGCCGAGTCCGAAGTGGACCGTCAGAAGGTCGGTGAGCGGTTCCTGGTCGCGCCGGTCGGCGGGGATGCGCTGCTCGTCGAGGAGGCGGACGTGCCCGAGCTCGTGGGCGATGGTGGCGACCAGGGCGACCGGACGGGCGGCCTGGCGCTGGTCGATGGCGATCAGCGGCCGCCCGTTCTCGCGCCGGTAGTGCCCCGCGGCGTAGCGGGACCTCCGGGCGAGCCGGAGGTCCGCGACCATGGCGTCCTCGCCGTCATCCGGCTGGATCTCGATGGTCAGCCGGTTGGGCGCCACGCCCAGGTATCCGCAGATCTGGGCGATCACGCCCCGGATGTCCTCCTCCGAGCCCCGGTACGGCCCCGGGAAGTACTCGGCGGTCGGCAGCACCGGCGCGCGGTCCAGCACGCCACGCCCGAACTCGGCCGCCAGCCAGGCCATCGACTCCTCGATCCAGGCCCGCTCCTCCGGCCCGACCGGGCACTTCGGCGAGAACAGCGCCATGACACCCCCCTGATGATCACGGCCATCATGCCAGTCCCTGCCCGGGCCCTGTTCGTGCCCCCTGACGGGACGTCGGGTCGGACGGCCCGTCAGAGGCGCGATGGGAACTGCAGCAGTCCGAAGGCCTGCGGAAGCGCCTGCCGAACGTCCCTTGCCTACCCGGCGGGCTTCCAGAGGGAGAGCAGGAAGCTGTACGCCGGGGGGTCGAACGGCTGGCCGGTCGGCTTCACGTCGGTGAGCTTGAGCATGGCGAGGTTCCCCTTGTCCGTGACCGTGCAGAGCACGTCGCCCTTCTTCAGGGCCTTCTGGTCGATCAGCGCCGTGTTGCTGAGCTCCGCGGGCAGGGGGGCGGTGTCCACCGACTGCCGGCACTGCTCGGGTGACGTGCCCGGGCTCTTGGCCATGGGGGTGCGGAAGTGCATCAACTGGAGGAGGTAGTAGAAGTCGGCCTGGTGGTCGCCGAGATCGCCGTTCGGCACCACCTTGGGCGTGTCCAGGTCGACGGTGATCACCGCGCCGATCACCGGCGGGCCGACGAGCAGCGGGCGGTCGGCGAAGACCGGCTCGTAGCCGCCCTTGGAAGCGGCGGTGGCGGACGCCGCGGCGGGCGGGGCGTCGGCGGGCCGCGTGCCCGGGGCCGCGGTCGCAGCAGCGGTGGCGGCTGCTGATGGGGCGGACGCGGTCGTCGTCGGGGCGCCCGTGGCCCCGGTGGTACCGGACTTGTCGTCGCCCGACAGGAACCAGGCCGTGCCGGCGGCGATCACGGCCAGGGCCGCCACGAGGGCGACGGCCATCGGCGTCCGTCGGCGGGGCGGCCGCCCCGCCGCCGCGGCCGGGGGTGCGGCCGGAGCCGGAGGTGCGGCCTGGGTGGGCGCGCTGTGCACGTCGTCGCCAGGACGGCTCGCCACCTGGGTGGGCACGTAGGTGGCCGCGCCCCCGTCGGCTCCCGCTGCCGACGCTACGGAAACGGGGGGTACGGACACCTGGGGTACGGACGCGGGGTGCGCGGGCGCGCCCGCCAGCAGCCGCTCCGCCTCGCGCCCGCGCTCGGCGACGGCCGCGGTGACCGGCCCCGGCAGCCAACCCTCGCCGGGCTTCAGGGCGCGGCCCAAGGAGCGCTCGCACAGCTCCGCCAGCTCGCTCGGCGTCGCCCTGACCGCCGGGTCGGCGATGACCGTACGCTCCAGCAGCGGCCGCAACTGCTCCGGGTACCCGGTCAGATCCGGCGGCCGCAGCTCGGTGTTGGCGATCTGGGTGGCCACGGTCAGCGCGCCGCCCGAGCCGTACGGGTGCCGACCGGTGGCCGCGACGGCGGCGATCAGGCCGAGCGAGAAGACGTCGGCGGCCGCAGTGACCTCGGCCCCCGTGCCGTGCTCGGGCGACATGAACTGCGGGGTGCCGATGAAGCCGCCGCTGCGCGTCAGCTGGGTGGACTCGGCGGCCCGCGCGATCCCGAAGTCGATCACCCAGGGGCCGTCCGCCCCGAGCAGGATGTTGGCGGGCTTGAGGTCGCGGTGGACGACCCCGGCCGCGTGCACGGAGGCCAGCCCGCGTGCCACGCACCCGACGAGCTCCAGCGCCGCGGGCACCGGCAGCGGGCCGAACGCCGCCAGCACCTCGTCCAGCGGCATACCCGGCACGTACGCGGTCGCCAGCCACGGCTGTCGCCCGCCCGCGTCGTGGTCCATCACCGGCACCAGGTGGTAGCCCCGCACCTGCTGCGCCGCCCTCACCTCGTGCTGGAAGCGGCGGCGGAACTCCGCGTCGTCCGCGAACTCCCGGCGGATCACCTTCAGCGCGACCGGCTGCTTCCCGCGCGTGCACGAGAGGTACACCGATCCCATGCCGCCCTCGCCGATCCTGGCGAGCAGCCGGTAGCCGGCGATCTCCCGCGGTTCATCCGCCCCGAGCGCACCCAGCGCACCACTGTTCCCGCTGATGGAACCCACCCCCGATCACGTTGAAGATCAACAATAGCCGCCGGGCGCGGCCGGTCGCGCGGCACGGCCCGACCGCCGAACGCACTCCGGCCTCGGTGGACCTCGCACCGAGGGGGGACCGGGGGCTCGGAACCGGAACCGTTGACAGTGCCACGACGGGCTCCTAGCGTGGCGCAGTCGATCACCCGCACGTAGGGACTGCTGATGGCCGAGCCCCGCCCGTACGATCTCGTCCTGTTCGGTGCCACCGGCTTCACCGGCGGACTCACCGCCGAGTACCTGGCCCGGGCCGCGCCCGAGGGGTGCCGCTGGGCACTCGCGGGACGGGACGAGGGCAGGCTCGCCGCCGTCCGGGCGAAGCTGGTGCGGATCGACCCGCGCTGCGCCGAGCTCCCCCTCCTGATCGCGGACGCCGCCGACCGCGAGGCGCTGCGCGCCGTGGCCGCCGAAGCCCGGGTGGTGATCTCCACGGTCGGCCCGTACCTGCGGCACGGCGAGCCGCTGGTGGCCGCCTGCGCGGACAGCGGCACCGACTACGTGGACCTCACCGGCGAGCCGGAGTTCGTCGACCGGATGTACCTGCGGCACCACGAGCGGGCGCTGGCCACCGGCGCGCGGCTGGTGCACGCCTGCGGGTTCGACTCGGTGCCGCACGACCTCGGCGTGCTGTTCACCGTCGAGGAGCTGCTGCGCCGCGGCGGCCCGGCGGCCCGGGTCTCGGTCGAGGGCTTCGTCCGCGCCGGCGGCACCGTCTCCGGCGGCACCTTCGCCTCGGCGATGACGGCCTTCTCCCGTCCGCGGGCGATGGCCCGGGCCGCCCGGGCGCGCCGCGCGGCGGAGCCCCGGCCGAAGGGACGGCTGGTCCGCACCCCGGCCGGCCGCCCGCACCGGTCGCGGGCGGCCCGGGCCTGGGCGCTGCCGTTGCCCACGATCGACCCCCAGGTGGTGTCCCGTTCGGCCGCCGCACTGGACGAGTACGGCCCGGACTTCGGCTACGCGCACTACGCGGCGGTGCGGCGGCTGCCGATCGCGCTCGGCGGTGTCGCCGCGGTCGCGGCGCTCGCCGTCGCCGCCCAACTGCCCGTGCTGCGCCGGGCCCTGGGGCGGCTGCGCAAGCCCGGCGACGGTCCCGGCGCGGAGCAGCGGGCGCGGTCCTGGTTCGCCGTCCGGTTCGTGGCACGGGCTCACGACGGGCGGACGGTCCTCACCGAGGTGTCCGGGGGCGACCCCGGCTATCAGGAGACCGCGAAGATGCTCGCGGAGTCCGCGCTCTGCCTGTCGTACGACGATCTGCCGCCCCGGGCGGGGCAGTTGACCACGGCGGTGGCGATGGGCCGGCCGCTGATCGACCGGCTGATCGCGGCGGGCATCTCCTTCCGGGTGCTGGACACCCCACCGACGACCGCCCCCGGCCGTTAGGGGGCGGGGCCGGGTGGCCAGGGGCGGGGCCGGGGGCGGGGCCGGGTGGCCCGATCACCTTGCCGTGCCCCGGCCACCCGACCGCCTCAGGCGGTGCCGAGCGGGTTGAGGAGGGCGAAGCGCCAGCCGCCGTCGGAGGGGTCCCGACGGGCGATGTTGGCGGTGGTACCGGTCGGTGCGACGCGGTCGCCTGCGGGGGTGTCGATCTCCAGGGTCCAGTCGGTGACCAGCAGCGCGGTGCCCGCCCCGACGAGCGTGTGCCGCTGGATGTTCGTCAGGCGGCCGCGGGCGGCGACCGTCCCGCCGATCTCGGCGCGCAGCGCCGTGGGGCCGGAGATGAGTTCGCCGGAGACCGTACGCATCGCCGCACCGGGCGCGAACAGGGCCAGGGCGGCGTCGACGTCCCCGGAGTTCAGGGCGTCCTGGAAGGCGGAGGGAAGCTGCGCGGGATCGGTGATCAGGGGGGTGGACATGGTGAACGGGCCTCGCTTCTCGCGGATTCGACAGTCGCGGCGGCACTCTGCCGCCGTGACTCCACGATCCCGCCGGGGCCGCCTCCGGGCGAGGTAGGGTCGGGACTCGTGATGGTCGAAAATGGACAGCACGAGGTCATCGACATCGCCTACGACAACCCGGACCGACTGCGCACGGGCATCGAGGTGCTGACCTTTGACGCCCTGAAACCCCGGCTCAAGCGCTCGGTGGCCCGTCGGCCGAGCCGCCTCGACTTCCACCAGCTGCTGCTCGTGCGGGGCGGCGAGGGCACGGCGATGGTTGATTTCGTCACCCACCCGTGCACTCGCGGCACCCTGCTGCACCTGCGGCCGGGCCAGGTCCAACGGCTGCCCCAGGACACCGACGGCCGTCTCGCGGACCTCGACGCCGTACTGGTCCTCTTCACCGCCGACTTCCCGCCGCCGCTGCCCTCGACCCGCTCCGCGCTCGACGGGTTCGGGCCCGTCGCCTGGCAGCTGTCACCCGCCGACCTCGCCGCCTTCGACCGCGCCACCACGGAGTTGGCCGCGGAGTACGCGACGCTCCAGGCCGTGCACTCCACCGCCGAGCTGACGGGCGTCCTCCTGCGCCAGCTCCTCGGCGCGCTCCTCGTCCGCGTCGCCCGCCTCCCCGCCCCCGCCGCACACCCCGCCCCCGGCACCGAACTCCACCTCGCCTTCCGCTGCGAGCTGGAGCGCTCCTTCGCCACCACCCGTTCCGTCGGGGACTACGCGGCTCGCCTCGGCTACTCCCCCCGCACCCTCACCCGCGCCTGCCTGGCCGCCACCGGCCGCACCGCCAAGCAGCTCGTCGACGCCCGCGTGGCCCTCCAGGCCCAACGCCTCCTCGCCCACACCGACCTGCCCGTCGCCACGATCGGCCGCATCCTCGGCTTCACCGAACCCACCAACTTCGGCAAGTTCTTCACCCGCGAAACCGGCCGGACCCCGGGCGCCTTCCGCCGCACCCAGCGCTGACCCGGCGCCGAGGCGCGCAGCTCGAAGGGGTGGAGCCTCTGCTGCCGCCCGGCTCCCTGGGCCCGGCGCCCACCGCGGCCGCCGCCGTCAGGCGTTCCTGCCGCGTGCGGCCACGCGCCAACGGCCGACGAGCTCGCCACCGGCGACCACGGCGACGTCGTCGACGAGGTTCACCGCCACGCAGACGTGGTTGGGGATCACGCGCAGTCGCTCGCCGAGCCCGGGAAGGTCGCTGTCGGCGGGCCAGACCACGGTGGCATGGTGCTCGGAGAGCGCCGTGATGCGGGCCCCGGGGTGGTCCATGAGCCGCCCGAAGCCCGTTGCCCACGCGGGCCGGTCGCCGCCGAGGACCTTGCTGCCCGCATCGAGGACGACCCGCCGGGGCGTGGTGCCGTCTCCCTCGTGACGGCTGACGACGGTCGCCGCGACCGTCAGCGCGATGTCCGCCGTGGAGCACCGGCCGAGTTCGAGCTGCTGGGCGTCTCCGAACACGTAGACGCCAGGCCGCGCCTCGGTGATCGCCGAACTCCCGGTCAGCTCCGCGGTGGGGGTGGAGCCACCGCTCACCCGCGTCACCTCGAAGCCCGCGGCGGTGAGCGCCTCGACGGCCTCCCCGAGGGCCTTCTCCTCCTCCGCGGCGGCCCGTTCGGGCATGTCCGGCGCGTAGCCGTGGCCCGGGAAGGTGAACACTCCCCCGACGCGGAGCCCGGCACGGGCCGCCGCGCCCGCGACCTCCACCGCCTGGGCCGGACGGACGCCGCTGCGGTGGTGGCCGCTGTCGATCTCCACCAGCACCTCGACGTCACCGGCCGCGGCCCCGAGGCGGCGGCCCGCCGCCTCGGCCGCTTCGACGGAGTCCGTGCCGATCGCGATCCTGGCCCGGGTGGTGAGCCTGCGCAGCCGCTCCGCCTGCCGGGGCCCGATCCAGAGCGGGTAGGCGACGAACAGATCGGTCGCGCCGTGCTCGGCGAAGACCTCGGCCTCCCCGATGGTCGCCACCGTCAGCCCGACCGCCCCAGCCGCGAGCTGCCGCGCGGCGATCTCGGGCATCTTGTGGGTCTTCACATGGGGGCGCAGCCGCAAGCCCTTGGCGGACAGCGCGGCCGCCATGCGCTCGATGTTCCTCTGGAGCACGTCCAGTTCGACCACGATGTCCGGCGTGTCGATCTCCACCGGGATTCCGCTCATCTCGTTCCTTTCCGACTCGAATCGCACCGGATGCATTCTCGCTGGCCCGGGCTCGGTTCGGGTAATCCGCTGTCCTGGTCGGGACGGCCGCCCGGGAACTCGACGCGCCCGACACCGCGCTCTCCCGGCACACGCCCGCACCGTCGCCCGAGCCCGGCGACGAGGGTTCAACGGTGGCGCGGACGATTGACCGGATGCACGAGGGGGGCATATTTTGAACGCGTTCAATCCTATGGAGGGGGGAACGACCATGGCGCAGGACGCCCATCCCGCGACTTCGGCCGGCAGTAGGCCGGCCGGGGAAGGGTTCGGCCGGTCCTCGACTACGGCACGTCCCGATGGTGCCGGCCTGCACCGCGGACGGTCCGACAGGGGCGGGGGGAGCGAAAGTCGTAACCTCTGCTGCGACACCGGGCGCTCCTTCACCATCGCACTGCTCGCCGGACTGCCCGCGGCCTACCTGACGGTGTTCGAGCTGGACGACGGCTACCCCGGCGGGGATCCGGCGATGTCGATCCTGTGCATCCTGCCGCTGCTGCTCCTCCCGTTCGCCGTCGGCGCCCGTGGCCGGACCGATCACGGCAGGGCGGCCCTGCGCTGGTTCCTACGGGCCGTCGCGCACTACGCGATCCGGTTCCTGGGACCGACGGTGCTGCTCCTGAGCCTGGTCGGGGCGGCCTACGGCGGCGGCACGTGGGGTTCCGGCGAGTCGATGCCGGAACTGGTCCTCCTCACCGCGCTGGTGATCGGCGGCCCGGTCGCCCTGGCCCTGCTCATGGTGGCCCCCTGGGCGGCACGCGGCAGCGATACCCGTCTCGCTCTCGCCGTGCTCGCCAACCTCGTGCCGTTCCTCCTGGTCATGCTCGGAGGCCTTCCCGCCGTGCTGGTGATCGTCGTCCACGTGGTCTTCGCCTGCCGGGTCGGGCCTGCCGCCCCCCTGCGGGGCTCCCGATCCGACGGGGCGTGAGGGCTGTCCGCCTCCTGGAACGCGGAACAGGACGCTCGGCGGTGCGGTCCGCGAGTTACCCACCGCACCACCTGGGACCTGTTGCGGGACCGCCGCGACCTGGTCGACGCGGGCGTGGAGGAACTGCTGCGGGTGAACCTGTCCATCGGTGACGCCCTGCCTCGGCTCGCCCTCGCCGACGTGCGGCTCGGAGACGTCGACGTCACGCGGGGGGAGCTGGTCCTGGTGCCGGTCGAGGGCGCGAACTTCGACCCGGAGGCCTTCCCCGATCCCCATCGCTTCGACCTGGACCGCGCCAACGCCGCCGACCACGTCTCCTTCGGCGGCGGCTCCCACTACTGCCCCGCCACCGCGCTCGGGCGCGTCCACGCCCGGATCGCCCTGGCGACCCTGCTTGACCGACTGCCAGCCCTCGAACTCGCCGTTCCGGTCAGCCAGTTGGTCTGGCGAACGGGCTTCATGAAGCGGATCCCGGAACGGCTGCCGGTGACGGTACGAGGGGCCCGGGCCTGCTTCGCCGACCCAGCCGGCGTCGGCCTGGGGCGGGACGGTGCAGCCGAGGTGCTGGAGGCTGTAGAGGACGTTCATCGCGCAGTGCTTGGCGCCGTCCTCGTTGCCGGTGATCAGGCAGCCGCCGACCCGGCCGTAGTAGGCGTACTGCCCGTCGGGGTTGAGGGTCGAGGAACAGGCGTACAACCGCTCGATGACCTTCTTCATCACGGAGGAGTTGTCCCCCAGCCAGACCGGCGGAACACTCTGGCACCCTACCTGACCAGCCACGAAATCGGTCATGCCCAATGCTGCTTCAACCGGCCGAAGCAAGGGGCGGAAGCCGGGCTCTCAGGTGGCCGGGCCGAGGTACCCGCGACCATGGATCAGGCCGTTCCCGCCGCCCCGGTGGGGCTACCGGTGGCGATGGATGACTCGTCGGCGCGCCACGCCGCAGCGGTCAGAACGGTGGCGCCCATCGCCGCGAAGCCCGAAAGCGCGTAGAAGGTAAGGATGACGACCGCGCACCAGAAGAAGCCGACGTCGGCCCAGGAGATGTCGTCGGAGCCGAAGACGGCGAGCAGGCCGTAGATGAGCGTCGCGAGGACGGCGAACAACAGCAGTAGCACCGCTGACAGGGCCGGCAGGACAGCGGGCAGGACACCGAGCGCCGGGGTCATCTCCCGGTTGCCGGTGATGGTCAGCGCGTACGCCGCCACCAGGAGCAGCAAGCAGCCGACGGTGTAGTAGCCGTTGACGCCGCCCCATCGGAGCAGATCGCGCAGATCGCCGACCGGCGCGCCGCCGAACATGGAGCGCACGTTGGCGACGAGCACACTGACGAAGAAGTACGTCCCTGCGAGCCACAGGGCCTGCAGGACGAGGACCGCCAGGGTCGTCAGGCTCGCGTAGAGCTTCTGGTGTCCCGGGATGCGTCCCAGGTGACGAGCGCTGAAGCGGGCGGCGGCCACGACGGTGCGACCACCGGCCCGGGCCGCCCGGTAGCCCTCCCGCCCTGCCAAGTACCACATCCGCACCGCGATGAGGGTCGCGGTGATGGTGGCAGCCACGCTGCCGACGCCGAACCACGAGGTGAGGACGTCGCTCACGACATCCCAGAACTGAGGGGCGCTGGGCAGGAGGCTGTCGTTGTCGGCGAGGGTCGTCACCTGGGTCTCCACACATCGGTTGGGGATGGTCCGTCCGCAGATGGCCGGATCATCGGCTTGCGGTCGGCTGGCCGGGGCGTTCACCGCGCCGCGGTGCGGTCCTCCGTCTCGGTACGGCAGCGGGGGACGGAACTCATCGGAACGCGCGGCGCGCGTGCCACGCGCCACCAGTGCCGAGCAGGACGGCGCCGGCGACCGCGAAGGCAGCCGTCACCACCGGGGACCAGTCTCCGTGGCCGGCCCCGCGAGCGAGCAACCATCCCACCGCGGCACCGGCCCCAGCCAGACCGGCTATCTCGAAGGCCGCTCCCGGCCGTCCCCCATCCCCGCCGCTCCAGCGCCGGATGATCACTGCGGGCAGCGAGACCGCCAGCGTGGCGAGCAGGGCGATGAACGGCCCCTGAAGGTGCTCGGCCAGCGGAAGCCTGAACCCCAGCGTCTGCACGGCGGTGAGCGCCATGAGTAGCCCCCCGATCACGGAGGTCTGCACGAGCGACAGGTACTGCTGGTGGCTCTGAAGGCGCTGCGTGGCCGACTCGGTCGCGATGCGGGCCGCTTCCTTGACGCGCTCGCGCTCGATGCCGAAGGAGAAGGCGTCCTCCTCCAGCACGTCCGCCAGGCGCGTCGCGCACTGCGCGTCCGAGAACAGGGGGCGGGGGTTGGGGTCGGCAGGCGTGCTCAACGCGGCTGTCATCGCGGCGGAATGGACCCCGATCGTTCGGCCCATCGTACGCAGCTTCAGCTCCCTGTCGGCGGCGATCCCGTCCTCGACCAGGAGCCGGTGTGCCCGCTCCGCCAGTTCCTCCCAGCGGGCCAGCTCCCGCCGTGCGGCACGTCTGTGGTAGCCGCTCGTCGAGAGCAGCCGGTGACAGTCCAGGAGCAGGAGCTGGCCGTCCTCCCGCAATGCGGTCCTACGTCGCGTCAAGCCTGGGTCGGCGGCTTGACGGACCTGGTGCTGGTCCCGGATGGCGGCGGCGTGCAACAGGTACCTGGTGACCGGCGCCATCGGGCTGAGGACGTCGAACCACGACCATGTGTCCAGCGAGGCCTCGTCGGTATCGGTGGCTCTCGTGGTGGTGACGAATGTCCGATCCACGTGGTCCTCCCCGGTCCTTCGGGACGCCACCTCCCGTATGGAGAGTTCGGCCGGCAGCGACAACCGTTCGGAGATCCGGTCGGTCCCGTCCGTCGCTGCACCCGGCACGATCCCGGCGAGTCGGCCGGCCACGGCATCGAGGTCGAGGGCCCCGTCGGGACTCGCATCGGCGAGGGCGCGGTACATGCGGGCGCTGCCGATCAGCGGGTCCACGCCCCCTTGCGTCGGTGGCGTGTAGGCGCCGTCCCATGCCCGCTCCAGGTCGGCCCATATCGTCGCCGTCTCCGCCATGCCGTGCGAGGCGCCGGCGTCCGGTGGCGCGAGCATCACGACGAGGCCCGCGATCCCGCCGAGCACGTACACCCGGGCCTCGAACACGCCGGGCCCACTACTCCGGCGACTGCTCACCGGGTGGAAGCTCGAGGACGCGTCGATTGTGTGGGGCAGGACCATATCGCCAGTCGACGGAACCGGTCGGTCCATCCCGATCCGCCCGCAGGCGGACCAGAGGGCGTCCAGCACGGTCCGGCCCGGGCCGGTGAGTTGCTGAACGTCCATGAAGTAGTGGAGTTGCAGAGCCTCCCGAGCGAAGCGGACCTCAGTGCTCATCGGTGCCGTCCTGCGAGCTCCCGCCGCCGTCGGTGTCCTCCAGCGTCCGGATCAGCACCCCGTGGGCTTCGAGGAGTTGTGGCGGCATGGGCTCGTTCTCCCCCTCGGCCATTGACCGGGGGGCCCGCCAGACGTCGACGAGGTCGGAGAGCCGCCCGGTCGCACGCCTGAGCGCCGTCGGGTCGCCCGCTTCGGCACCGGCCTGGAGGGCCGCCAAGCACTCCCCCACCCGGGACCACCCACGGGAGGAGAGCCGCCACGTCGGCGCCTCGGACAACAGATCAACGGCCTGCCGACGGACTGCCCGGATGTCGTACGACATGCACCCCCCTCACCCATGCGCTCGTGATCGCCCCACAGGATAGGGCAACAACGGGCTTGTGAGTGACGTGTACTGACGAACGTTAAGGTGTGCTCACTCTCCTGCCCGGGACAGGGCCGAGGACTCGGAGGTACTCGTGATGGACGTCTGGCCACGCCGGCACCGGTTCTCCGTCGAGCGGGGGTGGGCGCTGTTCCGCAGGTACGCGGTGAACGCCGACGAGGCGCTCTTCGAGGAAGCCGTAGCGCTCTGCTCCAGTGAGCTGGGCAGATGGCGAACGTCGCCGGATCCGGCGGGCAGCCCCGAGATCGGCGTCCGATGGCTCCACCTCGCCGGAAGACTCCGGCAACTACGGTACGAACTCCGGGGCCGTCTCGACGATCTTAAAGGGGCGCACGACGCCCTGGAGGAGGCTCTCGAACTGACGGTCTCCACTCGAACGAGGAGCCGCGCTGACGTGCAGTACCACCTCGCGCAGGTTCTCCTCCACGAGTACGACGCATCGCTGACGTCCGACCTCACCGTGCCCGAGCGGCTGGCCCGCGAGTCGTTGGCCGTCCAGGTGCCGGGCAACCAGGACTACGGCCTCCATCTGCACCTCCACGCCGATGTACGCCGCCGACAGGGCCTCCAGGCGGAGGATTCTGCGATCCTTCGGGATGCAGTGCGTCTCCTCCAGGACGCCGCGAAAGCGACGGCAGCGCTTCCCTCGTTCCACTGGCAGGCCCTGAACACCCTCGCCGTGGCGCGAACGCAGTTGTATCTCGCCACCGGTGACCGGGAAGAGTTGCCGTCCGCTGTCGCCGACGCCAAGCGGGCGCTTGCATCGGCCTCCACCCAGACGCTGTCCACCGACAACAGGGTGCGGCTGTCCTCCACGCTCGGCGATATCGAACGGCTCTACTACGAGGCGACCGGTGACCCCACACTCCTGCGCCAAGCGCTTCTCCACACGCGCGAGGCCGTGGAGGCTGCCTCCCCCGACACGACCGCCTGGAGCGCGGCCTTGTCCAACCACGCCAACGTCGTGAGCCTCTCGGATCGCCCGGAGGACCTCCGTGCGGCAGAGCAGATCCTTCGGCAGGCCATCGCAAGGAGCAGTCTCCCGGGGATCCGCGCCCTCGCGTCGCACAACTGTGGTGTCGTCATGAGTCATACCGCGGAGCTGACCGGGGACGGCGTGCTGATGGCGGAGGCCATCAGCCACCTGGAAGACGCGATCAGGATGACCGATCCCAGCGACCTCCATCAAATCCCCTTCCGGCGGAACCTGGCCCATGCGTTGGTGAGGCTCTGGGTCCTCACGTCCGATCCGGGGGCCCTCGACCGCGCAATCGACATCGTCGCCCGTGCCCTCGTGGAGACTTCGCGAAGTGCCGTGCAGCGCCACATGCTTTACAACCTTCAGGCTTCCCTCCTGGTGGCGCGGTTTCGTGACGGCCGGGATTCGGACGATCTGGCCGCCGCATGCAGGGCCGCGCGCAGCGGGCTCGCGCTCGTTCCCTCGGGCCACGTGACGCGCCCGGCGCACCACACGCAGTACGGCGAGGCACTCTTGGGCTGGTCCGTTCACGGGGATCAGCCGAACGCGGCGGCGGAGGCCTACCACCACCTGCGGCTCGGACTTGAAGGAGGTGAGGACTCGCCCGACTGGGCGAAACGGGCGCTCTTCCTCGCCGACGCGCTGGTCTCCGGTGGATCCGACTCATCTCGTAGGGCCCGCAGAGTGCGCAAGGCGATGCGAGCCGAAGCACTGGCTCTCTATCAGCGTGCCGCCGCACACCGCTTCGGTTCACCCGCCGAGCGCTGGGCGGCGTCGTTCGCCTGGGCTCGTCTGATGGCCGAGGAACAGAACGTGGACGGCGCCCTCGAAGGTCTGAGTGCGGCGATCGACGTACTGCCGCAGCTCGCCTGGCCGGGCCTGTCCAGAGAGGACCAGCTGCGCCCGCTGGGCGGCAAGTCCGAGGCCGTCTGCGATGCGGCGGCGTTGGCCATCCTGCTGGGGAAGCCCCAACGCGCGGTGGAGCTCCTCGAAGAGGGCCGGGCGCAACTCCTCTCGCACGCTCTCAACGTGAACGCGGACCTCGAGGACGTCCGCGTGCTCGACCCTGCGCTCGCCGAGAACCTGGAAGCCGTCCGCCGCCAACTGACCGACAACGGCCCGTTCACCTCCGACCGATGTCTCGCCGCGGAGGACACCTTCGCCCACGCCGGCCGGAGACGTGAGCTCTACCTGCGCTGGACGGACCTGGTCGAACAGGCCCGCCGACTTCCGGGAATGGCCGGGTTCCTACGCCCGCCGTCGTTCGACGAGCTGGTTCACGCGGGAGATCACGGACCTGTCGTCCTCTTCAACATCAGCGGCGTGCGCTGTGACGCGCTCATCCTTACGCAGGGGACCGTCGTCGTGGTTCCCCTTCCCGCGTTCGACCGCGAGAAGGCCGAGGCCAGGGCACAGGCGCTGGCCGCACTGTTGGAGGCGGCGGACTCCTCGATCGAGGGCGGCGTCGAGGAACTGCGGGAGTACCTGGCCGATCTCCTGGGCTGGCTCTGGAAGAGCCTGATCCGGCCGGTGATGGACCGCCTTGGGAGCAGCGGGTCGCGCAACGGCCGCTCCCACAGGCCGATGCGCCTGTGGCTCTGTCCGACGGACGTTCTCAACCGCTTGCCCCTCCATGCCGCCGGTCTGCTCCCCGAGGACCCGTACGACGGCGAGTCCGCTCCCCCTGACCTGCTCGTGGACCGCGCTGTCTTGTCCTACGTCCCGACCCTCCGTTCCCTGCTGTCCGCACGAGAGGAGGGCAAGAACCGGCCCGCTCGCGCTCCGCGTCTGCTGGCGATCGGCGTCGGGGGGCTGGAGAGCGGCACGGCCGGGCTGAGGCCCCTGGCACACGTCTCCGGCGAGATCGACGCGGTCGTCGCGCGGTTCCCGGGTGCCACGCCGCTGAAAGAACAGGATGCGACCCGGGAGGCGGTGCTGGCCGCGCTGCCCGCGCACGACTGGCTACACTTCGCGGGTCACGGCAGCCAGGACGCCTCGACCCCCGACGGAACCCTCTACACCTGGGACGCAGTCGGCAGCGACTACCTCAAGGTCACCGACATCTCCGCCCTGCGTCTGCGCGCTGCGGAGCTCGCCTACCTGTCGGCGTGCCAGACGCAGCGTGCCACCGTCGACCACCCCGACGAGCCGGTGACCCTCGCCGGGGCGCTTCGGCTGGTCGGCTTCCGGCACGTCATCGCCACCTACTGGGGCCTGCGCAGCAGGTCCGCCCGACAGGCGGCCGTCGCCTTCTACGACCACCTGCTTGCCGGACGGTCCTCCGACGACCTGGCGCTCAGCTCCGACGACGCCGCAGCCGCACTCCGGTCGGCTGTCCGACAACTCGTCCGCGACCGGCCCGAAGCACCGGAGATCTGGGCGGCACTGGTCCACGTCGGACCGTAGGCCCGCCGCCCACTCCCCTCGGCAAGCGCGGCCGCCTGTTCGGCGGGCTGGAGGAACTGCGGGGGCACCCGGGCCATCGGGGGTGCTGACAGGTCCCCGGCGGGCCAGGCGGCTCAGAGGTCCTAACAAAGGCCTTGGACGTGTCGGTGCGTGATCAGGCAGGTGGCGAGGCCGAGGCAAACGGCGACCCGCCGACCAGCGTGCTCTCCTCTGCCACGACGTACCGCTTCACCGGCCCAGGCGGAGGCCGACCCGGATTCTTCCCGACCTCCCCGACCAGCGAGCCGTGATCGTTGGCAGTCAGACGGTCAAGGCCCACGTCTCCCGAATTCTGATCAAACTGAGCCTCCGCGACCGCTCCAAGCGGTCGCCCACGCCCAGGTGAAATCACGACTCACCGTCATGAACGTCCGGATGCGGGGCCAGAAGCTACTGTCGCGTTTCTTGCCATGGCCGCGTACGAGAGGCTTGCGCCCCCGTTCAGGCAGGTCATCGGTGTTCGGGGTTCTCGAAGTCGAAGCGGCAGCCGGCGTCCCACTCCGAGCGCTGGTTGCCGTACGCCGGGATGCCGCCGGCGTCCTTCAGCATGCGGGCCAGGTCGAGCTGGTTCCAGGTCATGAAGGTGGTGTTGCGGTTGGTGAAGTCGTTGTCCGGGCCTCCCGACCCCTCGTCGAGGTACGAGGGGCCCGGGCCTGCTTCGCCGACCCAGCCGGCGTCGGCCTGCGGCGGGATGGTGTAGCCGAGGTGCTGGAGGCTGTAGAGGACGTTCATCGCGCAGTGCTTGGCACCGTCCTCGTTGCCGGTGATCAGGCAGCCGCCGACGCGGCCGTAGTAGGCGTACTGGCCTTCGGAGTTGAGGATCGAGGAGCAGGCGTAGAGCCGCTCGATGACCTTCTTCATCACGGAGGAGTTGTCACCGAGCCAGATCGGGCCGGCCAGGGTGAGGATGTCGGCGGCCATCACCTGGGAGTAGATGACCGGCCAGTCGTCGGTCTCCCAGCCGTGTTCGGTCATGTCCGGCCAGACGCCGGTGGCGATGTCGAGGTCGACGGCGCGCAGGACGTCGACCTGGACGCCCTCGCGCTGGAGGATGCCGGTGGAGACGTCGATCAGGCCCTGGGTGTGGCTGCGTTCCGGGGAGCGCTTGAGGGTGCAGTTGATCACCAGGGCGCGCAGGTCGCGGTACGACGTCGTCGGGTCCGACACGGCTCCTCCTTCGGCGGGCGGGGGCGGGCGGGAGGCCGATCGGGTGGCGGGCTCCCGGGCACAGCTCACCAGGCCGGTCCGGTGCGCGCTCGCGGAGCTGGGCCGGTCGCCTGACGGCGGGCGCCACCGGGATCCGCGGCGGCACGGCACGGCACCGCCACCTGCCCGCGCCGGAGCCCGTCGATGTCACGGTGATGGGTCCCGGGGCTTCGGGCGGGCAACCCCTGTCCGACCGAACGCCTGGTCAGCAGCGTGAACTCGCCCGCACCCGTGGCGCCGAGGGGACGAGTGACCGCCATGATCGCGCTGACCGCTACCAGCCTGCCCGTCGACGTGCCGGACATCGACGTCATGGACATCGACGTGGACGTCGACCTCGCCCTGGCGGGTGACGCCGACCCGGACCTCCCGGCCACCGTGGTCCGGATCAACGCCTGGCGTCCGGACTCCTACGACCTCGGCGTGCTCTACGACGACGCCAAGGAATTTAGATGTCTGACGTACACTCAAATACCCGAAGCGAACCTGCACTTGGTCCGTGCGGGGCGGCGGGTGGCGGCGGTCTTCTACCGCGGGAAGGCGGGCGGTAAACCCCCTCACACCGGAGGGTTGCCGCACCGGAGGCCGGGCGGGTGGTGTCGGAATGGTAAGAAGCGTGTCCCGACCGTTGGTGGGACTCCCGTGCCTGGATAGACTCGCGCGGCCGACCGAACGCCAACTCCGGTTCGGTACCGGAACAGCGCAGCACCACCCAGGACACCAGGCAGTCTGCCGCCGACGACCATGGGGGTCTCCATGCAGTTCCGCACCAGAGCATCGCTCGCCACCGCGACCGCAACGTTCGTCCTCGCCGCCGTCGCGGGCGGCGCACCGGCCGGTGCGAGCACGGCCGATGGCAGCACGGACGGCGCGAGTGCGGCCCGCCCGCCGCTCGCCCTGATCTCGCCCGGCGATCCGTACGCCACCTGCGACCTCTCCGCGGACGGCCCGGGCACCAACCACCCCTCCGCCGAGGACGAACCGTACGCCGCCTCCAATCCGCTCGACCCGGCCGAAACGATCACCATCTACCAGCAGGACCGCTGGTCCAACGGCGGTGCCCGGGGCCTGAGTTCGAGCTACACCACGGACGGGGTGCACTTCACCCAGACCGCGCTGCCGTTCACCCACTGCGCGCCGGGCGGCCTGGCCTACCAGCGGGCCTCCGACGGCTGGGTGAGCTTCGGCCCGGACGGCACCGCCTACGCCAGCGCCCTGCTCTTCGACGCCACGACGCCGCGCAGCTCGGTGGCGGCGGCCACCTCCACCGACGGCGGCCGCAGCTGGCAGCACGTCAGCGAGTTGATCAGCGACAACGACCCGGCGATCACCGACGACAAGAACGCCGTCACGGCCGACCCGGTGCACCCGGGCGTCGCCTACCAGGTCTGGGACCGGATCGACCAGCTCAGCAGCCCGGCACCCTACTTCGACGGGCCGGGCTACATCTCCGTCACCCGCGACCACGGCCGAACCTGGAGCCCGGCGGAACCCTTCGTCGTCACCAGCACGACGCCCAACACCCAGACCATCGGCAACCAGATCGTGGTCGACCCGCGGACCGACACGCTGTACGACTTCTTCGACTCGATCACCTTCACCGACGGGACCGCCACCACCGTCAGCGACGTGCACTTCGGCATGGTCACCTCGACGGATCAGGGGCGGACCTGGAGCCAACCGGTCCGGGTCGCCGCCGACACCTCCGTCCCCGAGGTCGACCCGAACGCGCCCACCGACGCCACCAAGTCGCTCCGGGGCGGCGCCGGACTGCCGAGCGTGGCCGTCGACCCGCAGACCGGCGAGCTCTACCTCGCCTACGAGGGCTCGGAGACCACCGGCGGCCGGTACGACGCGATCCAGCTGGTGCACTCCACGGACGGCGGCCGGTCCTGGAGCGGCCCGACCCGGATCAACCAGGCCCCGGGCGCCCCCGCGTTCACCCCGTCCATCACCGTGACCGCCGACGGCACCGTCGCCGTCAGCTACTACGACCTGCGCTACCTCACCCCGGGCGACACCACCACCCTGCCCACGGCCGCCTGGCTGCTCAGCTTCCCGCGCGGCGGCGAGGACAGCCCGGTCGAGCGGCAGATCTCGCCGGTCTTCGACTGGCTCCAGGCGCCCTTCGCGGGAGGCCACTTCCTCGGCGACTACCAGTCACTGATCAACGACGGCCGCCGGATCCGCCCGGTGATGGTGACCGCCAACGACGCACAGCCTCTGAACTCCACCGATGTGTACAGCGGCCGCTTCCAGCCCGGCACCCTGCGCAGCCCGGCCGCCGGCACGCCGAGCGCGCAGGCCGCGCGCGCCGCGGCGCCCGTCGCCGCCCCGCGCTCCGTCCAGCACCTGCGGCGCTGACCCGGGCGGGCGGGTCGCACGGACGGCGTCCCGTGGCTCCCGCCGACTTGAGGCGGACCGCGGGACGCCGTCCGTCCGGGTTCGGGAGACTCAGGCCCGCACCGCCGTGCCTGCAGACGCCGTGCCCGCAGGCGTAGTACCCCCAGATGCCGTGCCCGCTGGCTCCGTCTCCGCAGGCACCGTCTCCGCAAGCACCCTCTCCGCGGCTGCGACCTGCCAGGCCGCCCGCCCGAGCACCAGGCACAGCGGGGTGTAGAGCAGCAGGTTGAGCCAGTAGAAGGTGTCGCCGGGGTCCGCCCAGGCGCCGGTCACCCACACCAGTCCGACCGCACCGCGGACGAGCAGTCCGCAGGCCACCGCCCGGCTCCCCCAGCGCGGCAGCAGGGCGGGCAGCCGGCGGCCCAGAGCCGGCAGCCGCCCGCCGCGGACCAGCACCAGCGCCGCGCCCGAGAAGAGCATCCCCGCGAGCGGTACCAGCCCCTGCGGGGTGAACGGCACCTGGGTGTTGAGCACCAGCTGCGAGAGCCGGGTGGTGCCGGCCACCGGCCAGGTGCGCCCGGTGGCCCAGTACAGGTGGACCAGGCCGTCCACCGCCAGCACCGCTCCGACCGCGGTGGACCTGCTGCTGATCTTCGTCGACTTCATACCGTCACCTCACGGGGTCTCAGGACGCTCGGACACCCGAAGGAGCACCCCGCCGACCGAACCGTTCCTGTGACGAGGAACACTGCACCGGGCAAGATCCGCAGGGAACGTTTCGCCGC
The DNA here is from genome assembly GCF_042734825.1 of Kitasatospora sp. NPDC059648. Classification (NCBI taxonomy): domain Bacteria; kingdom Bacillati; phylum Actinomycetota; class Actinomycetes; order Kitasatosporales; family Streptomycetaceae; genus Kitasatospora; species Kitasatospora sp. NPDC059648. Next base: position 64,184 of record NZ_JBHWDU010000033.1, read on the forward strand.
TCCGGGCCCTCCCTCTACGGATCCCGGACCCCCCGGATCCCGGTCGCTGACCGACGACCGACGACCGACAGCAGAGCAGAGAGCGGAGACAGCACCATGCAGGAGCCACCGCCCGGCCTTGCCGAGCTGGTGAGAGCCGCCCAGGGCGGCGACCAACTCGCGGTCGGCCGACTGCTGGACCTGATCACCCCGTACGTCCGGCGGCTCTGCGGCCCGATCGCACTCGACGACGGCGCCGACGCGACCCAGGAGGCGCTGATCGTGGTCTTCCGCAAACTGCGCCAACTCCAGGATCCCGAAGCGCTGTACGGCTGGGTCCGGGCCATCGCGGTGCGGGAGGCGGTCCGGTGCGCCAACCGGGCGGCACGCTCGCGGCCGGCCGAACTCGGCGAAGTCCCCGCGCCCGGCGACCCCCAACTCGCCGCGGACATCCGCGACGTGCTCTCCCGGCTCTCCCCCGGGCACCGCGCCGTACTGCTGATGCGCGACCTGGAGGGGCTGGACGAACGTCAGACCGCGGCGCTGCTCGCGGTCGCGCCCGGGACGGTCAAGTCCCGGCTCTCCCGGGCCCGACTCAGCTTCCGAAAGGCGTGGCAGCAGTGACCGACACCCCGATGCCGCAGTGGCCCGTCGCCGACTTCGACCCGGTCCGGCGGCTGCACGTGATCGCCGCGACCGCGCCGGGGGCGGCCCGGATCGGCGAGACCGTCCTCGACGCGCCGTTCGAGCGGGTCTGGGCGCTCGCCCAGGACCTGGAGCGCACGATGCCGCTCTGGATCCCCGACGTCCGCACGGTGCGACTCGTCCGCCCCGCACCTTCCGGTTCGCTGTCGGCGGCTTCGCTCCAGGCCCGGATCCACGGCCGCACCCGGCTCCGGGCGGCGTTCAGGATCGACCTCGCACCCGGCTGGTGCCTGATGCAGAGCCGCCTGGTGCTCGGCGGGATGGCGGCCCGCCCGGAGAGCGACCGCACCACCCGCTTCGCCTTCCTGGGCGGCCTGCGGTTCCCCGGCGCGCGCCTCCTCGCCCCGGCGCTGCGCCCGTTCACCGGGGATCCGCTGGCGCGGTTCGCCGCCCTGCTCGACGAGGAGTAGGGACACCGGGCTGCCGGTCAGGACCGGTGCAGGGCCTCGGTGAGCCGGGCCGCCGCCTCGACGACGGCCTGGGACAGCCGGGCGCCGGGGTGGCGGGTGAGCCGTTCGATCGGACCCGAGACGGACACCGCCGCGACCACCCGGTTGGACGGGCCGCGCACGGGTGCGGACACCGAGGCCACCCCGGGTTCGCGCTCGCCGATGGACTGGGCCCAGCCGCGGCGCCGTACACCGCTCAGCGCGGTGGCGGTGAAGCGGGCGCCCTGGAGGCCGCGGTGGAGGCGCTCGGGCTCCTCCCAGGCCAGCAGGACCTGGGCCGCGGACCCGACCTTCATCGGCAGGGCGAGGCCCACCGGGACGGTGTCGCGCAGCCCGAAGAGGCGCTCGGCCGCCGCCACGCAGATCCGCACGTCGCCCTGCCGGCGGTAGAGCTGGGCGGTCTCGCCGGTGAGGTCGCGCAGTTGGGTGAGGACCGAGCCGGCCGCTGCCAGCAGGTGGTCCTCACCGGCGGCCGCCGAGAGCTCGGCGAGTCTCGGACCGAGGACGAACCGGCCCTGCGTGTCCCTGCCGAGCAGGCGGTGGTGTTCCAGCGCGACGGCGATCCGGTGGGCGGTCGGCCGCGCCAGGCCGGTGGCGTCGACGAGTCCGGCCAGGGTGGCCGGACCGGCCTCCAGGGTGCCGAGGATCGAGGTGATCTTGTCGAGCACGCCGACGCCGCTCGTGTTCTCCACGTTCTCCATGGACGGGTACTCCAGTCTCGAATCCCGTGGGCCGCGGGTTGGTCCGGCACACGGGCGCTCCGGTGGGGCGGGGAGCGGGGTGGTCAGCGAGGACAGGCCTGCGGAAGCGGCCGATTACCTGCGCCGGACACGAGACGGGTACGCGAAAGGGCCTGGGCGGGAAGCGCCCGGGCGAAGGACAGCACAGAGAGCACCGTGTCTCCTCATCTTTCCCGCGCCACGTTGGCGACAGGCCGGAGTTGGCACTGATCCCGGACGGCACGGCGCGTACTTCGGACGCCGGATCGAACGGGGAGTTGCCGGGGCTTCGTAGGGCCGGTCCCTCCACCCCTCTGGATGATTCGCGACGAACCATACAAGACTTCCCGGGCGCCCCGCCAAACTTCTCCCCGGACCGCACACCCCGCGCCCACCCGACCTCGGCGAGGGGCCGGTCACGCCCGGGCGCGGCGGACGATCAGCATGTCCTGGGAGTGGCCGATGGCGTAGCCGCCGTCGGGCCGGGCGAAGTGCTGCCGGACGTAGGCGGTGAGGGCGCCCCTGGTCGGGCGGGCGTCGAGGGTGACGAGGTCCGCGACGTTGACCATGAACTCGGCGACGTCGACGGCTTCGGCGAGGTGGGACGTGCGGTAGTGGAGGGCGAGGGTCTCCAGGGCGTAGCCGTGGGACGGGTGCCGGACGCGCAGGCGGTCGAGGAGGGGACGCAGGTCGTAGTGGACGCCGGTGAAGTGGGCGGCCATCCGCATGCAGGGGCTGTCAGGGTTCTGCAGGACGACCAGGAGGACGCCGCCGGGGGCCGTCCAGTCCAGGGCGCGGGTGACGGTGGGGAACCAGTCCGGTTCCGGGACGTAGTAGAGCACGTGGGAGAGGTGGACCAGGTCGCCCGGCTCGGGCGGGGCGGCGCGGTCCAGCGGTTCGGGGAGGAGCAGGGCGTCCGGGCAGGCCGCGGTGAGCTTCTCACGCATGGCCGCGCTCGGCTCGACGGCGATCGTGCGGTCGAAGTACCGGGCCAGGTACGCGGTGGTGCGGCCGTCCCCGGCGCCGAGGTCCAGCAGGACCCGGCGGCGCGGGAGGGAGGCGGCGATCTCGCCCAGCCGGGCATGGGTGCGGGGCTTCTCGTCGGTGCCCGCGAGGAAGAGGTCGAAGGCCCGGCGGTAGTCGTCGCCCGAGGTCTCCAGTACGCGGACCGGATCCGTGTCGGCGGTCGTCGGCTGCTCCATCGGGCGGCCCCCTCCTGTGGTGTGCGGTCGGCGCTCGGCCCGGGTCGGCGCCCATTGCAGCCCGGCACGGCGCCTGCGGCGTGCAGGGACGTTCCTGCCCGCGTGTTGCGGGCACGGCAAGGTGACCGGGCCGATGCCTGGGCCGCCCTTCGTCAATCCGCCGACGACCAACTTCACCTGGTGGGGTGGTTAGCAGTCGCTGATGCGGGCGGGTTCGGGACGGTGACCTCGTGACAGGAGTGACCGCGGCGCCCTGCGGCGCTCCCGGTGGGCCGGTGCTGCTCCTGGTGGACGACCGGTCGGGGTGAGCGGACTGCCGGCGAGACCGACCACCTTCTGCAACCCGAGCGAGCCGCGCCAGGACGTCGCCCACCGCTTCGCGCGGCTGGCCCGACTGCCCACCTGAGCGGTCGACAGGTCAGGTGGGTGCGCGACGTCTACCGGGGCACCCGGCCCGACCTCCACTACGCCGCGCGACGGTGCGCGGGGAGCCTGCTGCTGCCGCTGCCCCGCGCGGGCACGGTCCGGCGGATCACTCCTCCGGAGGAGCTGGTGCGTGTCCCCTGGGTGGTCGAGGCCGTTCTCAAGATCGGTGTCGGCGACTCGGTCGCCGCCCGGCGGGCCTCGGACAACGCCTCGGGGTACGTCCGGGTGGTGGGCGACTCGATCGAGGAGGTGGAACGGCGGCTGCGCGAGGTGCTCGGCATGTTCACCGTCGAGCTCGGCGCGCCGCCCGCCGGACCGTCCGCCGCCGCCCCGCCCGGCACCACCCCTGCTCCTCCCCACCGCTCCCTCATCCAACGACAGGAGACCACGGCGTGCGACGCCTCCACCCCCTGTTCGCCGTCCTCGCCATACTGCTGACGGCGGCCACCGCCCCACCCGGCCATGCCACTGCCGCTGCCGCTGCCACTGCCACGGCCACCGACCCGACGCGCACCCCCGGCACCCCCGCCTACACCGTCGCTCTGAGCAGCGACACCACCGGCGCACACTGGCGCGGCCACGAGCGGATCACCTTCAGCAACGTCTCGCCCGAGCCCCTCGGCGAGGTGTACCTGCGCCTCTGGGACAACTTCCGCGGCGGCTGCGCGAACCCGTCCGTCCGGGTGACCGGTCTGAACGCCACCCAGACCGTCCAGGCCACCCGAAGCACCCCGAACACTCCGAACGCCCAGGACGTCCAGGACGCCAAGGACCACTACGAGGTCAACTGCACCGCCCTGCGCGTCCCCCTCCCCCGCCCGCTGCCCCAAGGGACCTCCGGCACCGTCGAGTTCGACCTCTCCGTCGACGTCCCGAGCGGCATCGACCGCTTCGGCCGCGACGGCGCCTTCAGCTTCGTCGGCAACGCCCTGCCCGTCCTCGCCGTCCGCGACCAGGCCGGCTGGCACCTCGACCCGTACTCGGAGCTCGGCGAGTCCTTCTACGGCTTGAGCTCCGACTTCGCCGTCACCCTCGACCACCCCACCGACCTGCTGGTCCCCGCCACCGGCGCCGCCGTCGACGCCCCCGGCGGGCCCGGCCGTACGGTCACTCGGATCGGCGCCCGCAAGGTCCGCGAATTCGCCTGGGCCGCCGGCCCGTTCAGCCGCATCGAGGGCCGGTCCGCGGACGGCGTCCGGATCACCGTGTACTCGGTCGCCGACATCGCCCCCAAGGACGCCCAGGACATGCTGAACCTGTCCCTGCGGACCATCGACGCCCACTCCGCCCGCTACGGCGCCTACCCGTACGGTGACCTGGCGCTGGTGCTCGACAACCGGTTCGACTTCGCCGGCATGGAGTACCCGGGCTTCGTCCTCGACTGGATCCGGCCCTCCGCCGTGATCCACGAGTTGGCACACCAGTGGTGGTACGGCATCGTCGGCGACGACCAGTACCGCGCGCCCTGGCTGGACGAGTCCTTCGCCGAGTACGCCATGGCCGTCGCCATGGGCGACACCGGCGAGGGCTGCACCGCCAGGACGCCCTGGCGGACCGCGGACGAGCGCCTCACCAACCCGATGAGCTACTGGGACACCCACCCGGACCGCTACGTGCCGGTCATCTACGACCACGGCTCCTGCGCCCTGCACGAACTGCGCCGCCTCATCGGCGCGGACACCATGGCCACCCTGCTGCACGACTACGCCCGCGCGCACTGGTACGGCGTCTCCACCACGGCCGACTTCAAGGCCGCCGCCCAGGCCGCGACCTCCGTCGACCTGACGCCCTTCTGGCGCGAGCACCGCATCGACTGAGCCGCACGGCAGTCCGATATTCGGTGGCCCGTCCCTTCCGTCCGCTCCTACAGTGTCCGCCGGATCAAGGACGTACGGGGAGCCGGACATGCGTGTGCACTACCCCCGGACGCCGCATCTCCCCTGGTCACCGGGGGCTGCGGCGGACGACATCAGGACCGGCGACCTCTCCGGCCTGGCCGGGTCGGAGGTCGTCGTCACCGAGAAGCTGGACGGCGAGAACACCACGCTCTACGCCGACGGCCTGCACGCCCGCTCGCTGGACTCCGCCCACCACCCGTCCCGGGCCTGGGTGAAGGGCCTGCAGAGCCGGGTCGGCCCCCGGATCCCGGCCGGCTGGCGGGTCTGCGGCGAGAACCTGTTCGCCCGGCACTCCATCCCGTACACCGACCTGGACAGCTGGTTCCACGGCTTCTCGGTCTGGACCGACCAGGACCGCTGCCTCGACTGGGACGACACCGTCCGCTTCCTGCGGCGCCTCGGCATCCCGACGCCCCGGGTGCTGTGGCGCGGGCACTACGACGAACGGGCGCTGCGTGCCCTGCGGTTGGACCTGGACCGGCAGGAGGGCTACGTCGTCCGGACGGTCCGGGGCTTCTCCCGGACCGAGTTCGGCGGACGGATCGCCAAGTGGGTCCGCCCGCACCACGTGCGCACCGACACCCACTGGATGCACGCCGCCGTGGTGGAGAACGGCCTCGGCCCGAACGCCGCGCTCTGGGACGTGCGTTCCGGCCGGCTGCCGGAACTCCCGCTGCTGGCCGAAGCCCTGGGGCTTCCAGAACTCCACTGCCCGGAAGAGGAGCTGGCGGGCGTGTCCGCCCGGCTGGACGAGCTGGGCCGCACCGGCGACGCCCGGCTCTCCGGCGTGCTCGCCACCGCGCTGCGCACCATCCGTCGGGACCAGGCCGCACCCCAGCTCGCCCCCCGACCGGCCGCACCCCAGCTCGCCCCCCGACTGGCCGACCGCCTCGGCCTGCCGCTGGCCCGCCGGGTCGCCGACCTCGTCGCCCTCCACTCAGGCCTCCAGCACCCGTACCCGGACGAGGAGCGTCGCACCGGCCTGGTCCGGCTCGCCACCGCCACCGACCTCGGGGTGCTCCACGCGGTGGCCGCGACCGCCGCCCCGGGGCCCGCCGAGCGCGAGCAGGTCGCCTGGTCCGCCCTGCACGCCGAGGACGCCGGGCTGCTCGACGCCGACCCGCTGGCCTGGCTGCGCACCGGCCTGCGAGAGGCCCTGGCCGGCCTCGACCCGGACGCCGCCGACCGCTGCTGGGCCCAGGCCCGCGACGCCTACGCCCTCGGCCGGATCACCACGGTCGAGGAGGCCGTCGCCGCCACCTGGCGCTGGCGGAACGGCCGCTTCCCCCGCCTGGTCCACCTGAGCGGCCCGTCCGGCAGCGGCAAGAGCACCTTCGCCGCCGCACTGCCCGGTGTCTCCACCCGGATCAGCCTGGACGACCTGCGCGCCGCCCTCGGCTCGCGCGCCGACCAGCGCCACAACCCCGAAGTACTGCGCACCGGCCTGGCCCGGCTGGAGGCGGCCCTCGCCGACCCGGCCGCCACCGTGGTCTGGGACGCCACCTCGCTCAACCGCGAGCAGCGCTCCCACGTCCACGGCATCGCCCGGCGCCGCGACGCCCTGGTCACCCAGGTGGTCCTGCTGGTCGGCGAGCAGGAACTGCTGCGCCGCAACGCCGTCCGCCCGCACCCGGTGCCGTCCGAGGTGCTCACCGCCCAACTGCACCGCTTCAGCCCGCCCCACCCCGGTCAGGCGCACCGCACCTGGTACGTCGGCCCGGGTGGCACGGTGGAGGACACGGCGGGCACGCTCGACTCCGAGGAGGAGTGATGCGCCCCATCGAACAGGTCTGCCAGCGCATCCGCTGGGACGCCCGCTTCGACCCGGCCCGGTTCACCCTGGGCGTGCGCCAGCGCGACGACCGCACCGAGCGCGTCCCGCTGGAGGCCTTCGCCGCCTCCGGCGAGGTCCCCTGGCACCGGGTCCGCTGGGTCGAGGCGGACGGCGTCGTGGTGTGGGACCGCACCACCGGCGTGGACGTCCTGGACACCACCGAGGCCGGGCGCCGCACCGAACCCCGCCGTCTCCCCTCGCCCTTCTTCACCGCCGTCACCCCGCACGCCTGGCGGCCGGACGGAGGATGGCAGCCCCGCGAGACCCCCACCGACGGAGCCGACTCGAACAGCCTGCGCGTGGTCACCTGGAACACCCTGTGGGACCGCTACGACGCCGAGCGGATCGCCACCGCCCGCCGCCGACCGCGGCTGCTCGCCGAGCTGGAGTCCGCCGGCGCCGACGTCATCGCCCTCCAGGAGGTCGAACCGGCGCTGGCCGACCAGCTGCTGGCCGCCCCCTGGGTCCGCGGCGGCTACACCCTCGCCGGCGACCCGTCCGGCGGCGAGGTGGCGGAGTACGGACTGCTGCTGCTCAGCCGGCTCCCGGTGCTCGAAGCCGGACGGCACGTCCTCGGCCCGCACAAGGCCGTCATCGCGGTCACCGTCCGGACCGCCGACGGCCCGCTGACCGTCGCCTCCGTCCACCTCAGCAGCGACCACTCGACGGACGGCCCCGCCCGCCGCCAGGCCGAACTGGCCCGGCTGGCCGAGGGACTGGCCGGCGTCGAGGGCGAGCTGCTGCTGCTCGGGGACTTCAACGACGCCCGCTCCGGCTCGGACGGCCCCGCCGCCTCCCTCGGCCTGCGGGACGCCTGGACCCAGGTGTACGGCCCGGCCGACGACACCCCCACCTTCGACCCGACCGTCAACCCGCTCGCCGCCGTCTCCTCGCTCACCGGCCGGCCCGGCCGGATCGACCGCGTGCTGCACCGCTCCGACCGCGCCCGCGCCACCGCAGCCGCCCTGCTCGGCGACCGGCCGGGCCCCGACGGACTTCACCCCTCCGACCACTACGGCGTGGCCGTCGACCTCACCCTCGGCGACGCCTCCTCCCCGGAGACGCTGGACGCCGCGCCCACCCCCCGGACCGCCGTCGCCTGGCTGCCGCCCGAGGAACTCTGGCCGCCGATCCAGCAGTTGCGCGCCGCCCACGACCCCCAGATCCGGCGTTGGCCCCCGCACGTCAACCTGCTCTTCGGCTTCGTCCCGGAGTCGGCGTTCGACCGCGCTCTGCCGCTGCTCGGCGCGGCCGCCGCCGAGGTCGCACCGTTCACCGCCCGGCTGGACGGCGTGCACACCTTCGGCCACCGCGAGGACGCCACCGTCTGGCTGGATCCGGCCGCCGCCGCGCCCGAGCCCTGGGCCGCACTCCGGCACGCCCTCGAACGCCGCTTCCCCCGCTGCCGGGGCCGCGCCGAGGGCTTCACCCCGCATCTGGGCCTCGGGCGCAGCGCCGACCCGCAGCGGGTGGCCGCGGACTGCGCGGCCCGACTGACGGGCATGGACGCCCGGGTGGGCGAGCTCACGGTGCTCTCCCGCCGGGGCGACGAGCCGATGCGCCCGCGCGCGGTGGTCGCGCTGGGGACGGGTGAGGTGCGGCTGCTGCCGGAGGAACCGGTGGTGTCGCTGCGCACCGAATCCCCCGAACGCACCGCCGCCGCTGCCGGGTTGGCGCGGCGGATCGCCGCGGCGCTGCCCGAGGGCGTCGTCCACACGGTGGGCTCGCGTCGGCTGGGCTGCCAGCTGGACGGCGGCGACCTGGACCTGGTGGCCGCACTCCCCGGCCCGGCCGACCTGGCCGGGGTGCTGGCCCGGGTGACGGCCGCCGTGCCGCAGGCCCGGCAGGTGCGGGCGGTGCGCGGCGCCCGGGTGCCGGGGCTGCGACTGGAGACGGACGGGCTGGCCGTCGACCTCGCCCTGGTGTTCACCGGTAACCTCGACCCCGCCCAAGCCGTGCCCCGGCGCGCCGAGTTGGGCGAGGCGGCGGCCGTCGCGCTGAGCGCCGTGACGGACGCCGAGACGATCCTGTCGGCGCTCGGGAAGCAGCACCCCCGCTTCGTCCGGCTGGCCCGGCAGGTCAAGGCCTGGGCCCGGGCACGCGGCCTGGACGGCGCGCCGTTCGGGCAACTGCCCTCGCTGGCCTGGTCGGTACTCGCCGCACGCACCGTCCTGTCCGCCTCGGACGCCTCCGATGCCTCCAGTGCCACCAACGCCACCAACGCCACCAACGCCACCAACGCCACCAACGCCACCAACGCCACCGAGGACGGCCTCTTCCAGCGCTTCACCGAAACCTGGGCCTCCTGGAACTGGAGTCAACCGGTGGCCCTCACCGGCGAGTTCACCGACCGGAGCACCGCCCCGCTGACCGTCCTCACCCCCTCCGCCCCCGTCCGCAGCTGCACCGCCCAGGTCGGCCCGGACACCCGCGACCTGCTCACCGAGGAGCTCTACCGCGCCTGGGAACTCACCACGACCGACCCCGACCCCTGGCCCGCCCTGCTCACCCCGCCCCCGCTGCACCGTCGGCACGCCGCCTGGGCCGTGATCAGCGCCGACGAGGAGTCCGCGGGCCCTGTCCGCGGCCGCCTCCGCACCCTGCTCACCGCCCTGGAGGAAGCCGGCGCCACCCACCTCCACGCCTGGCCCCACCCCTACCGCTCCCGCGACGGCCGCACCCACTTCCCGATCGGCCTCGGTCCAGCCCCACTTACCCGCGCCCAGCTCACAGCCCTCGCCGCCGCCTGGTCCCGCGGCCTGCCCGGCGTCCGCGTCGACCACGCCGAGTGCGGCGCCGTCCCGACCCTCACCCGCTGACGGGTGCCTCCGGAGCAGATCGTGAGAACCCGCGGCACGAGAACGGACACCCACGTGGCGCGCCACGGTCCGCCGCGTGCGGCGAGAGCGGCACGAAGTACCGTGCGCGTCATGACCTCTCCGATTCGTCGGTTACTGGTGGGGCGCACCCTCGCGGCCCTGGCGACCGCGCTGATCCCGACCACGCTCACCCTCGCGGTCATCCGCACCGGCTCGGCCACGGACCTCGGCCTCGTCCTGGCCTGCGAGTTGCTCCCCATGCTCCTCCTGCTGCCCGTCGCGGGTGTGGTCGCCGACCGCTTCCCACCGCAACGGGTCGTGCTCACCGCGGACCTGACGCGCGCCGCCGCACAACTCGCGATCGGCGCGGAACTGCTCGGCGGCCGGGCGCGGATCCCCGATCTGGCCGTGCTGTCGGCTGTCACGGGCGGAGCCGTGGCTTTCGGGACACCGGCCGTCCGGACCCTGGTCGCCGCCGTGGTCGCCGGAGCGGAGCGCCTGCGGACCAACGCTCGACTCGGCGCCGCACAGGGGCTCGCCCAGATCGCGGCTCCCGCAGCCGCCGGCGGCCTGATGCTGCTGGCGGGGGCCGGCTGGTCCTCCCTGCTCACCGGCACGCTGTTCATCGCGTCCGCCACCACGCTGGGCGGGCTGCGGCTGGACCGCTCTCTCCCGCGCGCCGAACGGAGCGCCTTCCTGGGAGAGCTGCGGGAGGGGTGGGCCGAGACCCGCCGCCATCCTTGGTTCCTGGCCAACGTCCTCGGCCACGGCGTGTGGCACCTGACGGCGGGCGTCCTCCTCACCCTGGGCCCGATGATCACCGTACGTCAGCTGGGCGGGGGCACCGCCTGGGTCGTCATCGCCGAGGTCGGCACGATGGGGATGGTGGCCGGTGTCCACGCCGCCTCCCGGCTGCCGATCCGCCAACCGCTCGTCGGCGTAGCCGTCGGCGCCGCCGTCTTCGCCCTCCCGCTCACGGCCTTCGCCCTCGTGCTACCGGTCCCGGTCGTCACGACCGCCTACTTCGCCGGGATGTTCGGCGTCGGCGTGCTCAACCCGCTGTGGGAGACCACCCTGCAACGCCGCATCCCGCAGGAAGCCCTCGGCCGCGTGGGATCCTTCGACACCCTGATCTCCTTCGCCGCCCGCCCTCTCGGCCTCACCGTCGCCGCGCCCCTCGCGGCGGGCATCGGGACCACGACGCCACTGCTCCTGGGAGCAGCCCTGGTGGGCACCGCGAATCTCGCCGTCCTCCTGCTCCCCTCCGTCCGGGAAGCGCCCCGGGCCCCCGCACCGGCCGCCGAACAGGCGTGCTGAGCCCGCCCGTCGGACCGCCCGGTCGGCCGGCGACCGGGGACACGGCGCACGGCCGGGCCGATCAGAGGAAGGGGCCGACGTAGAAGGGGCCGTAGTAGGCGTTGTAACCCGCCTGGTAGTCGGTGCCGGTGCCGTGGGCGGGGTCGAACGCGGGGCCGTTCTTGATCTCGTCCTTCGTGCGGTCGACGTACACCTTCCTGTCGTGCTGGTCGACCCTGGCGACGGTGGCCGCGGGCAGGAGGACCCGGGTGCCGAAGATCCACGGGCCGGTGTCGACCACGAGGTAGGAGGCGCCGACCTCCTCGGAGTGCTTGTCGATCTTGCCGATGGGGCCGTCGGCGGCCTCGACGTGGAAGCCCACCAGGTCGGTGCCCGGGACGTGGCCGGATTCGGAACGGAACTCCCAGATCCTGCTGGCGCTCATGTCTCTCCTCGTGTCATGGCGCGCCGCCCGTGCGACGCGCTCCGTGACGACCGCCTTCCCGCGCGCTCCGGTTCCATGCCAGCGGCTCGCGCGCCCCGCCCCTCGCACGGAAAGCACCGGATCGCCACCGGCAAGGCCGACAGCGCTCCTGAGCGGAGGCCAGGGAGGGCGTGTGACCCCGGTCGCATGCGGTCGCCGGATGCGGGCAGACGAAGGTTGCACCCACCTGAAGGGAGGCCTTGATGTCCAGGAGCAGCGGAGTGGGATGGGCCCGGCGCCTTCCGCTCGGCGCAGGAGTACGGGCGGGCCGGGCGTGGGCGAGGAGACACCTGGACGACCTGGGGTGGAACCGGGACGCCCCGGCCGTCGCGGACGCGGTCGTGCTGGCCGTGTCCGAACTGACCACCAACGCCCACGTCCACGCCGGCAGCGACGCGGAGCTGGTGCTGACCTGGGACGGACGCTGCCTGCATCTGAGCGTCCACGACCACAGCAGCCGGCTCCCCAGCCCCCGGGCGGCGACGACGGACGCCACCGGGGGGCGCGGCCTGGCGCTGGTCGACGCTCTCGCCGACCACTGGCACACCCGGCTGCAGAAGGACGGCAAGACCGTCACCGCCTCCTTCCACCCGCCGGGCTCGGGTCAGCCGTGCGCCAGGCAGTGCTTGAGCTCGTCGAGCTCGTAGAAGTAGCCGCCCTTGGCGACGGGCCTGCAGGACGGCTTGAAGGCGGTCTCCTTCTCGTTGTAGAGCATGCGCACCAGGTAGTCGGCAGGCTGCCCCTCGGAGGGCGTGTTCGCGAACAGGTCCCACTGAATGTTCGCAGCCATCGGCGAGACCTCGGCCCCGCGCCACGGGTTGTTCCCGTACGCGTACGGCTGCCCGGGACCGGCGGGCTCAGTGCTGCCGGGCAGCCCCATCAGCGCGGCGAGCGGCTCGATCTCCTCGGCGTGGGTGAAGCGCAGCACCGCGCCGTCGCCGCCGGTGCCGTCGGCCCTGGCGGCGGCCTTGGCATCGGCCTGGGCGAGGAGGTCGTCGAGGAGGACACCGGCCATCTTGTACGTGATCGTGCGTCCGCGGAAGGCGGGGCCCTTCTGGTAGAACTCCTCGGCGTCGTCAAGGTAGGCCAGCCACTGGGCGTCGTGACGGGCCAGGAACGGGGTGAGGTCGACGTCCGGCGCCTCCACGACCAGGTCCGGCGCCGCGCTGTAGAGCTGGTACAGCGAGCGGGCGAAGGAGACCTGCTCCTCGGCGGACAGCGCCGCCGCGAAATCCGCCCGGAACAGCCGCGAAACGACGTGGCGCGCCGTCTCGGCGGTGCGCGGTTCGCCGTCGATCCCGGCGAGGACCGAGGCCAGCTGCGGATCGCTCTTCACGTACGCCTGGTAGTCGGCGTTCTGCGGCTGCTTGTGGAAGTACAGCAGGTTCTTGTCGGTGACCGGCGCCTCGATCAGGTCGGCCAGGGCCGGATCACCGGAGGCCAGCCCGCCCGTGAACGCGTCGGCACTCGCCACCGCACGCGCGACGCCCGAGGTCTCCACCACGATCGGCTCGCGCCGGGCGGCGATGCCCGCGAACAGGCCGGGCAGCCGCTGTTCCATGCGCAGCGCGGTCTGCCGGTGCTCGTCGGCGCCGAGCGCGGACAGGTTGCCGTAGCCGAGCGTGGAGGCCGCGGCCAGCAGCGACCGCACCTGCGGGCCCAGCCGCTCGCCGAGGCCGGTGAGTGCGCCCCGGTCCTGCGCCTCCTGGAGGAGGGCGAGCACGGCGTCGCCGTCGCCGCTGTCCGTCATGGCGCGGGATCCGTGGCGGGCGACGTTCTCGGTGAAGACGGGCACGAAGCCCTCGGGTGCGTCCTGGTAGCGGCCCGGCTTCCCCTGCGGAGCATACGGGGCCTTGGTTCCGTAGAGGTCGCGCCCGGTACGTGAGGGAGTGGGTCGTTCCCGCGCCGAGGCGGTTCCCGCGGTGAACAGCACGCCCGCCGCGAGGGAGACGGCCATGGCGGCGGACAGGGAGGCGGTGCGCTTCACGACGGCCCTTCGGTCAGGGGGAGCCACCGGTCGGCGGCTCGGATCCGCCGCAAGAATGTCATGGTCACACCAAGATCTGTCGACACCGCGTCGCGGCTTCGGTTAAGAGCGGGTGAACGACCGCCGCCCGCGTGCACACCGCCCTCGCGCGGAACTCACGGCGAGAGGCCGGGTGGGAAGACGGCACGGGGGCCCGGGCCGCGCGGTTGCGCGGGCCCGGGCCCTGGTGGGTTGCCCCGGTGGTCCCTGTCC